>JAKORQ010000155.1 GCA_029777755.1 Planctomycetota bacterium | reverse complement strand
GGTCCGGAGCCGGCAGCCTCTCTCACCGGTCGCAGCGCTGACGGTCATGGCCCCACCGGTCATGGCCCCACCGGTCACGGCGCCGTCTCCCTGCCGCCAGGCTGGGATCGGCGATAGGCGGAGGCGGCCTTTCCACCGTGAGAGGTGGTCGTCGCCCCATGTGGCTGCAGTCGCGGACGTTGCCTTAAGGGCGCCTTCAACCGGCCCGATGCTGGCGTCCGCGACTGCACTCGTGCTGCAGGTGGTACTGGTGATGCTCTTTCCCGGTCAGGCCACTCTGGAACCTGCCAGGTCCATCCGGGTGGTCGGTCGCCTTCACAAACCCTGGCGCGACCGTCGCAGGAGCTCCGCCAGGATGGCGGCGATGTTCCAAGCGTCGTCCCCACCGCGATGGTGTGTACCTTCCAGTGGCAGACCCAACGCCCGCAACCCCTCGCTCATGCCCACCTCGCGACTGGCGCCTGTCGTGAGGGCAAGAAGGGTCTTGACGTTCAGGTGTGACGGCCCGAACGGATAAGCGATGCCCATATCACGGCAGTTGGCCTCGAACTGGCGGCGATCGTAGTCGCCGTAGCTGGCCCACGGCCTAGCCGGCGATTTGAAGTCATCAACGAGCAGCCGGCAGGCATCAGCCAGGGTCATGCCCTCATCCGCCTCTGCCTGTGTAATCGTGGTCAATTGCGTACAGTAGCTGCTTACCGTGGAGCGGGCGGGACGCACCAGGATCGATCGTCGCTCGACACGCGTCAGCAGCGCCACATCCAGCAGGCACAGACCGATCTCAATAATGTCGCTCGCCTGCCCGGCCGGCGGCGCGCCCTCCCAGCATGTTGACTCAACATCCACGACGAGAATCTGATCCAGCAGGCGTGCCAAATGGAACCTCCGATACTCCTCAAATCGTATCAGTCTCGACCAAGCAGGCGGAGTGTCGCTGCGGCGCTATCGGTGACGTCTACTTCGACGAATTGTCCCAGGAGAGGTCGCAGGTCACGTTGTAGCGGCCTCCCCTATGCACCAACCGCAGTGCCGTTCCACCTTTGAAGGCGAAACTCTGAGTGCGAGTGTAAAGCAGCATGAGTAGCAGGTGCTGCAGATAGTCCCGCTCCTGCGCCTGCATGCCAATATGGTTCTGCTGTGCCCGGCGTTGGATTTGTGCGCGGGTTAGCATCAGGCAATACCCTCTCCAGGCCACTCGGTAGTCGACATGTTGATGTCGATTCTCCACCTGGCGTCGCGCTGACCTCGCTCAGGCCGTTTGGGATCGAGCTTGACCACAGACGCAGATCGGATCAGCTCCAATGACGCTCGCCCGCCTGCCGACGGTGGGGTCGCGTCAGAGGGTGCAACAGGACAACCGAGCAGCCCCAGCAGATAGCCCAATCGCGACCCGAGCGTTCTGTCTCCAAATCGATTGGCATAGTCCACCAGCACTGCCACATCGATCGTGGCGATGGCCGTGCGCAGGGCTTTCGCCACTTCAGGGATGCCGCCTGCATAGTCCGGCTCACTGAAGCTGTCAATAAGCGCCTTCGCCTCGTCGGCGATCAATCCTGGCAGACCACCGAGTATGTCGCGGCGATAGCCAAAGAACTTGCGCGGCAGCAACGTTACGAAACGGAACCGCTGGCCGGCG
>JAKORQ010000154.1 GCA_029777755.1 Planctomycetota bacterium | reverse complement strand
GCGCGATGCACACGGAGCTGATCACAACCCCGTGTGCATCGTTATACGTTCGGCCTGTCGCTTCAATTACTTGTAGCCGGGCAGGTACTTCTTCTCCGCCTTGAACATCTCAAGCGCCATCGCCTTGATCTGGGCCGGCGTGCAGATGGCGGCCGTGAGCGGATCAAACATCAGGGCGTAGATGGCCGCCTCGATGCTCCTCTCGATCGCCGCCGTCGCCGCCAGGTCAAAGAACGCCATGTTGCTGGCGCAGATGTACGCCATCTGCGGGGGCATGGCGCCGTAGCGTGTCGGCTGGATGCCGTTGCGATCCACCATGCAGGCGACTTCCACCACGCCATCGCCGGGCAGGTTGGTCACCAGCTTGCCGGCCTCGCCATACTGGCGCCGCCCGCCGGCATAGTTCATGACATTGCCATGGATGCGCACCGGGCAATCCTTCTCGCGGGCCTCGATGATCAGCGAGCCATACTCCCAGGAGCGCTCGAGCTTCACCTTCTCCTCGCCGCGGACGAGCTTCATGCGATGCTCGTCGGCCGACTTGCGCCAGTTGGGCCAGTTGGTCGCATAGAAGCGGCTGCCACCGTCATACGCCAGGCGCAACAGCTTCCGCCCTGCCTCGCTCTTGCGGTAGTACGGCAGGTACTCTGACAGGTGCCCCGAGCTCTCGGTGATGAACGCACCGAAGTGCAGGCACATGTCCTTGCGGATCAGGTCCTTGTACTTATAGCGCTTGTCCTCAGGCAGATCGGTTTCCCAGATCGGCTTATCGTGAATACCGATGCCGGCTTCCGCTTCCTTGATGCCCTCCTCGACTTCCTTCTTGAACTTCTTGTACAGGACTTTCTTATAGAGGTCCTGGCCCTTGTACATCAGCTTCGTGAACCACGCGAGATGGTTGATGCCAACGCACTCCCACTCCATGTCCTCATAGGGCACCTCGGCATAATTGGCCAGCAGATGGCTGGTTCCCTGCACGCTATGGCAAAGCCCCACGGCATGCACCTCGGGAACTGCCCGGCCGGCGGCCAGCATCATCATGCTCATGGGATTGGTGTAGTTGAGCATGATGGCGTTGGGACACAGCTCGCGCATGTCGCGCAGGATGTCGAGGAACACCGGGATCGTCCGCAGCCCCTTGAACAGGCCGCCCGGGCCGATGGTGTCGCCGATGCACTGATCCACGCCGTACTTGAGCGGGATATCATTGTCGTAAGCGACGCACGCCGTGCCGGAGACTTCGACGCAGCAGATGGCGTAATCAGTGCCGGGGAGAACTTCGCGGCGGTTGGTACTGGCCCGAACGGTCCAGCCGTCGTCGCGCCCGGTCTCCTTAATCAGCTTCTGGATCACCTTGTACATGGTGCCCAGGCGGTTCTTGTCGATATCGACAAGGCGGAACTCGCCGCGGTCAGCACCGGGGATGAGCAGCACATCGCGACAGAGCGTCGGGCAGAATCCAGAGCCTGCGCCCAGGAACGTCACATTGATTGGACGGGTGATCCTCCCCTTCAGCCCCTCCTGCGAATCGGCCGCTTTCGAATGCGCGGCGTGCCCCTTGTCGGCGTCGCGCTTGACCTTCGCCACCTGCTTTTCCATGCCAAAACTCCTGCTTTGTCAGACTGGCCAGCCCGCAACGGCGGGCGGTGATACTTTCGTGAT
>JAKORQ010000153.1 GCA_029777755.1 Planctomycetota bacterium | reverse complement strand
GTAGCAGTTTCATGATCCACTAACCCCAGCAATGGACATGCTCAACAAGGCGCCGCTCGCACAACCAGGCTGTTCCTTGGCGGTCGCCACGGATCGAAATTTGCTGACAATCCTGCCCTGTCAAAATTTGCTGGCCATTCCCATAAACAGCTCGTTAGTATGGGCTGTTGCATCACATCGTTGCCAGGGCCGTATCGTTGAACATGTTCTTTGTGGGTCTTTAGCGATCGGGTGAGCTAACTTGAAAATCGGAACTCTCACAGTTTCTATCGTGACAGTCCTCGTAGCCACCGTTGCCATCCTCCTGGTTATTTCCGGCCAACTGCTGCCCCTCGCCATAGTTGCCATAGGTGCGCTCACCTACGCATTCATCGCCCAACGTCACATCACGTCCAGGGAGAAGGAGATCGCCGAGTATCGCCGCCTGCTGGCTACCGACGCCAAGTGCCTTTTCTGGGAGGCACGCGTATCCTGTCCACCTGACTGGCGAAGCGTCCAGGATACCTCTGATGACTATCGCGGCTTTGAGTGGGAACTTCGCCCGCTTGATCCGCAGGCAGCCGAGACGATCTTCGGTCCCGGCTATGACCTCGGCAACTTCACGCGGCTGTGGATCAACGCCGTGCTCCCCGAGGACATGAAGGAATGCCTGCGACGCTTCCATCACGCCCTGCTCAACGGCAGCACTCGCCTCACCCAGACCTATCGCCTGCGCGACTACACCGGCCAGGTTCGCTGGTACCTCGAGAGCATCCGCATCCGCCCGGATGGTGACAACCACTGGACCTGCACCGGCGTCGTCATCGACATCACCGACCGCAAGGATGCCGAGCAGGCCATCGTCGAGTCGGAGAACCACCTCCGCCAGCTCATGCTCCGCAGCAAGTCGCTGCTGTTTGAGGGCGAAGTGCGCGTGCCTGACGAGTTCAAGGAGATCCCTGCATCGCCGCAGTTGATCTGGTCATTCAAGCCGGTCGACCCGGACATCCTGCAGAACCTGCTGCCGATGAACACGCCGGATGACGCCCCCCTGAGCTTCACCCATTTCGCCCACAGCCGCCATCCTGATGATGTTGATGTGGTCGACCGCACTTTTGTCGAGGCCGTCACCAATCACTCACCCGGCTATTCGCAGGAGTATCGCTGCCGCAATCGCTACGGCGTATACCAGTGGTTCGCCGAGACCGTCCATATCACATATCTTTCCGACAGGCACTGGAAGATCACTGGAACCGTCCAGGACATCACCGACAGGAAGCGCGCCGAGGAGAGCATACGCGATGTCATGCGGCAGGCCGATTGCATCGTCTTCTATGGCGATGTCGTGCTTGACCCCGATCCCGCTGCCACTGAAAAGTTCCACTGGAACCTGAGCCTGGCCGATATTGACGCGGCCCAGCGCGTGGTCCCCCTCGCGGTAACACCACAGAAGGGCTACATCCACGTATGGCGAGAATCTATTGCTCCGGATGACATCGATAGGATCCGCGACGACGTGCAGAAGGCGATCGCCGAGAAGGCCCACCAGTTCTCGTTGACCTATCGCGTGCGCGATGCCCACGACAAGTGGCACTGGATTTCCCAGGACATCCGCCTCGAGCAGATCGGCGCTACTTCATATCGCGTAGTGGCGGTCTGCGTCGACATCACTGCACAGAAGCAGATACAGGAGGAACTGGAGCGCGCCCGCATCGCGGCCGAGGAGGCCAGCAACGCCAAGACTACCTTCCTCGCCAACATGAGCCACGAGATACGTACACCCATGACCGCCGTAATCGGCTATGCCGACCTGCTGATCGGCAACGTCTCGCCGGCCGAGCGCGAAAGCTATGCCCGCACCATCCAGCGCAACTGCGAACACCTCATGACGGTCCTTGATGACATCCTCGACCTGTCGCGCATCGAGTCGGGCAAGATGACCATCCAGGTCAACCCATGCTCGCCAGTGGAAATCGCCGAGGAAGTGACGGAGATGCTCCGTCCGCGGGCAAAGGAGAAGGGCCTGGAACTCGCCGTCGAGGTGAAGACAAACGTGCCGCGACAGATCCACACCGATCCCGTTCGCCTGCGCCAGATACTTGTGAATCTCACCGGCAATGCCATCAAGTTCACCGACCAGGGCGGCGTGCTCATCCGCCTCGACCACTTACCGGACAAGTATTCCGAGCCGATGCTGATCGTCGAGGTGGTCGATACCGGAATCGGGATCTCGCACGACCAGATCCCGCTGCTGTTCCGGCCATTCCACCAGGGAGATGTCTCCGCCAGCCGCAAGTTCGGCGGAACGGGACTGGGCCTGGCCATCTCCCGGCGACTTGCGCAACTGCTCGGCGGCGATGTGACGGTGACCAGCACCCCGGGCGAAGGCTCTACCTTCACTGTCCGCATCACCGGCCGGCCGGCCGAGCAGGCCACGCCCCATTACGCCACCCATTCCACCACACCGGTTCGTCTTGATGGCATTCGTGTGCTGTTGGCCGAGGATGGCGCTGATACCCGCCGCCTGGTGGGAATCCACCTGCGCCGGCTCGGCTGCGAATGCGTGGCCGTCGAGAATGGCCAGGAAGCCATCGACAAGGCCATCGAGTCAGAGAACTCCGAAACCCCCTTCGATGTCATCCTGATGGATATGCAGATGCCCGTGCTGGATGGCTACAACGCCTGTAAAGTCCTGCGCGAGCAGGGATACACCCGCGGCATCATCGCCCTTACCGCCCACGCCATGGAGGGAGATCGCGATCGCTGCATCAAGGCCGGCTGCGATGACTATGTGGTAAAGCCCATCAATGTGGCCCATCTCAGCAGGACTATCAGCCGACACGCCAGGCACTCGCGCAACATTTCAATGCGCGAGCAGGACAGCCGCATGACTGGCAGCCGATAGTTGCAGTTGCTCTACTGCAAGTAAAGCGGCTTGTCCTATAAGGCCGCGGTGGGGGAATCTATCAAATTGAACTCACGTTGATCGGCATCGAGAGGTCAGCGCCTGCTCAGTTGCGTTGCTTCGTCACTACGCCGTGAAAGTGGGAGCTCAATATACATCGCCGGTTTCCCTGGCTCTGATGGTGCATCTTCGCCCAGGGTCCACCTTGGCTCCCGCGGGCGGAGACCGCCCGCTCCACTTTGGTGAACTTCCCCAATCAATAGTTCACGCGTGGATCGTCGCGGCTGTCGAGTCGGCGATCGTTTATGATGTTCACGCGTCGATCCAGATCCCCCATGGTGCGCATGTCAAAGTCTCGGTTCACACGCCGGTCGTGGCTCTCGTACCTCCCGCCGCCGGTGGAGAACTCAAAGCTGGCCCGGGAGTCAACCTGGAATGTCCTGATCCACTGGTTCGGGCCATAGTAAAACTCTCGCCAGCGCGGATCATTTACCGTCAGGCCGCCCAGCAGCTCGCGCTGATTCACAAATGCTCCTCTTCCCTGCCGGATGTCGGAGAGCGATATTCGCCCCATCACCAGTTGCTCGGCCGTGTCAGGATCCACCCCCAGCACCGACGCCACCCGCGAAACTTCCTCTCGCGAGGGTGCAATATCCGAATCTTCCGGGTCAGCCCGCAGTGGCAGGCTCCCAGGATTGTGGCTGGGCAATGGCAGCGTGCGCACATCCACCGCCTCGATAGGCTGAGTACCGCGAACGCGGGCATCGGTTGGCGCAATCGCGGAAGGCCTCATGGGCGCCCGCTGCACCAGCCCGCCGGAGAGAACCGCCCGCAATGTGTCATCCGGCGAACGTACCGGCGATCGATCAGGCCCATAGCCAGCCTCCCCGGCTTCCAGCAAACCAGGCGGCGGAGCCGACGTCTGTTCGCACGCCGCCAGGTATCTTTCCAGAGCCTGCGATCTGCCTCGTCCGGCCGCCTGCCTCGCCCGCTCTGCCAGGTCCCCGGCCGCCTTTGCCGGCAGCTTAACGTAGACCTCCAGGTTGCCCTGGTGCAGCATCGCAATAGCAGTGCGAAGCTGGTACTCATTGAGGTCCGCAAAATCACCAGGAGACGCTTCCGGCAGGTCGGCCATCAGCTTCCGCAGGAGCTGGTCATATGCCTGCTTCTTCGCCGGTGCGGTCGCCGGCATCTGCTGCCCGGCCGGCTTCTCCAGCACCTGTGCCAGCGCATCACTTGCCCGGAGCTGCCGGATGAGATCCTCCCGCGTCATCTCCCCTGCCCAGGCATGCCCGGCGATCAGCAGAACCAGTAATGCAGCTATCGATCTCATCGCTTCCCCTCACCCAGATCATAGCCTCTCGCATACTTTTGCTTAATGCCAGATACCGCGCATCAACCGCTTGACAGCCAGCGTCATAGCCGTAAATTACTGCTCTCTCAACGCGAAAGCGCCATTAGCTCAATTGGCAGAGCAGCTGACTCTTAATCAGCGGGTTCTAGGTTCAAGTCCTAGATGGCGCATTGATCAGGCCCCTTTGTCGGGGGCCTTTTGTGCTTTTGGGCTAAGGCATGCCCGATATGGGGGATGCCGGATTCTTGACACCCCCCTGCCTGCCGATAAACTGCTAGATTCTC
>JAKORQ010000152.1 GCA_029777755.1 Planctomycetota bacterium | reverse complement strand
GGCACGCACCGAGGACATCGCCAAGTTCGGACAGTTCTATCTCAACAGGGGTCGCTGGAATGGCCGGCAACTGATCTCGCCCGAGTGGGTGAAGCTGGCGACCTCGGCCCAGATCGACAACAGCATGAGGACCGAGCCCGACTGGAAGGTGGGCTATGGATTCCAGTTCTGGCGCTGCCGGCACAACGCCTATCGCGGCGACGGAGCGTTCGGCCAGTACTGCGTGGTGATGCCGGACCAGGATGCAGTGGTAGCAATCACCTCCGGTGTGCGCAATATGCAGCAGGTGCTGGACCTGGTGTGGGAGCATCTCCTGCGGGCCATGAAGGACTCTGCCCTTCCGTCCGATCCCTCAGCGCAATCGCAATTGCTGCAGACCATCGGCAAGCTTGCCCTGCCAACGATCCCCGGAGGAATCTCCAGCGCCGTGGAAAGCCAGGTCGCCGGCAGGAAGTTCCGCTTCAGTGAGAATCCCCTGCAGATGGAGTCGGTGTCACTGTCCTGGGGCAACGCGCAATGTCGCATGCAGATCGAACGCGGCGGAAGCAGCGCCACCATCACGGCTGACTTTGCCAAGTGGGCCACGCAGATCCACGACGGCGAACCCGTAGCGGCCTGCTATGCGTGGACTGAACCGAACACCTGCAAAATCCTAATCTGGCACACCGACACGCCGTTCTCGCGGACCTACACGTTCCGCTTTAGCGACCAGGGAGTGTCCCTGTCGGTTCAGCAGAATGTCGCATTCGGCCCGACGACATTCGGCCCATTTGAGTCGTCAGCCGGTTAAGGGGCAACCGCCTCCTCAACGCTTGGCTCCTTCTTTGGCTGCCTGCGGAGCAGGGATGCCACCACGCCGATCGCCAGGATCAGCATCACTGCGCCCAGCAGGTAGAAGTTGAAGTTCGCGCCCAGCATCTCCTTCAGCCAGGAGGCGGCCAGCATCTTCACGCCGACCAGTGCAAGGATGGCAGACAGCGAGTACTTGAGGTAGTGGAACTTGTCCATCATCCCCGCCAGGGCGAAGTACAGGCTTCGCAGGCCGAGGATCGCGAATACGTTGCTGGTAAAGACAAGGAACGGATCCGAGGTGATCGCGAAAATAGCGGGGATTGAGTCAACCGCGAAGACCACGTCTGTCGTTTCGACCATGACCAGTGCCAGCGCCAACGGCGTGAGCATCAGCTTGCCCGGGCGGGCACGATCGACAGCTTCATCGCGCTGCTCCATGCCGCCGGGCACGGCCGGCAGGTGCGAACTGGTTGCCCCGGCGCGCACCGCGAACTTTCCTTCGTGATAGTGATCGGTGACGGGAAAGAATCGCTTGGTCAGGCGAACGACGACGTTCTTCCCAGGATCGGACGTACCGCTATCGCCGAAGAGCATCTTCACGGCCGTCACGATCAGCAGCACGCCGAAGAAATACAGGATCCAGTGAAACTCCTGCACGAGCTTAGCGCCGACGCCGATCATCACGCCGCGCATCACCAGCGCGCCCAGGATACCCCAGAACAGTACTCGATGCTGGTACATCGCCGGCACGGCGAAAAAGCCGAAGAGCATGGCGATGACAAAGATGTTGTCCACGCTCAGCGATTTCTCGATGACGTAGCCGGTCACGTACTTGATGGCTGCATGCTTGCCGTCGTTGACGATGCCATCCACCGCGTCGACATGACTGCCCAGTCCCAGCCAGTGGTTCTCGTAACCGAAGTAGATAAATGCGGTAAACGAAAGCCCAAGGGCAATCCATAGCGCCGACCAGAGCAGTGCTTCCTTCGTCTTGACTACGTGGGCTTTGCGGTGGAAGACGCCGAGATCCAGCGCCAGCATCAGGAGGACAAATGCGATGAATCCTGACCAGATGAAAAGCATTCCAAGTAACTCCTCGGGCCGTTCGATTCACGAGCAAAACGACCGCAACGCGGTGGTCTTGCCCGGGCTTTACGCCTGGCGGCAGCGGAGGCTGTGAAGCCTCGTGAATGACGCCGACCGCCCTCTAACGGCAGAGGGGCTACTCCCCACACCTGGTGTATCGGTTTCGCAATCGTTGCCGACACCCACTCGTGAGCAAACACGATATT
>JAKORQ010000151.1 GCA_029777755.1 Planctomycetota bacterium | reverse complement strand
GTGCCGCACAGAGGACTGTGCGGACCACATTCAGAACAGTCTGCCCTGGCCAGTGAGGAAGTGCTCAACGATGGGGCCGAGGGCGAGGGCGGGGAGGAAATTGAGCGCGCCGATGAGCAGCACGGTGCCGATGAGCAGGAACGTGAAGGTGGCTCCATTTACGGGGAAGGTGCCCGCGCCCGGTGGCGAGGCTTGTTTGCCGGCGAGTGATCCGGCGAGCGCCATGATGGGCACGATCATGAGGAAGCGGCCGATGAGCATGGCGAAGCCGAGAGTGGTGTTATACCATGGCGTGTTGGCGGTGAGACCGGCGAAGGCGCTGCCGTTGTTGCCGGTGGCGGAACTGTAAGCGTAGAGCATTTCGCTGAAGCCGTGAGGGCCGGCGTTATTGAGTCCGGCAAGGCCCCAGCCGCTCACACAGGCCCATGCGGTAAAGCCAAGGATGCTCGCGGTGAGAACCAGCAGCGTGAGCATGGCGAGCTTTACTTCCCTGGCCTGGATCTTTTTGCCCAGATACTCCGGCGTGCGTCCAACCATGAGTCCGGCAATGAAGACAGCGAGGATGACAAAGACGAGCATGCCGTACAAACCAGCGCCAACACCGCCGATGACGATTTCGCCCAGCTCGATCATGAACAGCGGCACCAGCCCGCCGATGGCCGTGAAAGAGTCGTGCATCGAGTTCACCGCACCGCAGGAGGCGGCGGTGGTGATGGTGGCAAAGAGTGACGAATTGAAGATGCCAAAGCGCACCTCCTTGCCCTCCATGTTGCCATCCGCAGCGGCGATGCCGAGCTGCTGGTGAATAGGATTGCCCGCCGCTTCAAAATGCGCGCAAACGAGCACCCCGCTGACAAAGAGCACCATCATCGCGGCCCACACGGCCCAGCCATGCGCCTGGTTCTTCACCATGCGGCCGAGGTAATAGGTCAGTCCGCTGCCGATGGCGAAGATCGACAGCATCTGGATGAAGTTCGAAAGCGGAGTCGGATTCTCAAAAGGATGCGCGGCGTTCGCATTCATAAAACCGCCGCCGTTGGTGCCGAGCATCTTGATGGCTGCCTGCGAGGCCATGGGCCCCTGCGCGATCACCTGCTCCGCGCCTTCCAGAGTCGTGGCTTTTGTGTAAGCGTCGAAGTTCTGGATCATGCCCTGCGACACAAGGAAAACCGCGAACACCGCGCACAGCGGCAGGAGCAGATAATAAGTGGTGCGGGTGAGATCGACCCAGAAGTTGCCGAGCGTCTTCACCGTGCTGCGGGCGATGCCACGCACGAGCGCCGCAGCAATCGCGATGCCGGTGGCGGCGGAGACGAAGTTATGAAACGTCAGCCCCGCCATCTGCGAGAAGTAGGACATCGTGGCCTCGCCGCCGTAGCTCTGCCAGTTGGTGTTCGTGGTGAAACTTACAGCGGTGTTGAAGGCCAGGTGATGGCTCAACGCGGGCAGGCCCTGCGGATTCCACGGCAGTAAGTCCTGCAAGCGCAGGATCGCATAGGTGAAGAGCACGCCGGCCAAACTGAAGGCCAGCATGGCGAAGGTGTATTGCTTCCAGCCCTGCTCGCGCAGCGGATCGACGCCGAGGAGCCTGTAGGTCAGCTTTTCGAACGGTTTGATCACCGGATCAAGCCAGGTGCGGCCATTGGCATCAAGCACCTGAACGAGGTAGAGACCCAGCGGCCTGGTGATGAGCGTGAGCAGCCCGAGAAAGAGGGCGAATTGAATCCAGTCGGTGGCGTG
>JAKORQ010000150.1 GCA_029777755.1 Planctomycetota bacterium | reverse complement strand
GCTGGACGAGCCCTCGCTGGGGCTGGCGCCGCAGATCATCGCGGAGATCTTCAGCGCCATCCGGCGCCTGCGCGACGAACAGCACATGACCGTGCTGCTGGTCGAGCAGAACGCGCAACTGGCGCTCTCGGTGGCCGACTACGGCTACATCATGGAACGAGGCAGGGTGGTTCTCGATGGAGAGCCTGCCAAGCTGCTTGCCAACGAGGACGTCAAGGAGTTCTACCTGGGCATGGGCGCGGGCGGCGAGAAGCGCCGCAGCATGCGCGACGTCAAGCATTACAAGCGCCGCAAGAGGTGGCTTTCATGAGCAACCCCCAATCGACGCAACCGCTGCTCCAGCTCAGCGGCATCTCCAAGCGCTTCGGCGGCCTGGACGCCCTGGCAGGCATCGACCTGAACGTGATGGCCGGGCAGATCTACAGCATCATCGGCCCCAATGGTGCAGGCAAGACGACGCTGTTCAACATGGCCTCCTGCCTGCTGCCTCCAAGCGCCGGGCAGATCCGCTTCGGCGGCGAGGACATCACCGGCATGCCGCCCCACGCCATGCCCCGGCGCGGCATGGCCCGCACGTTCCAGAACCTGGCCGTGTTCAAGCACGAGACGGTGATCGACAACATCCTCACGGGGATGCACGCCCACCTGAAGACCGGCATCCTGGGGGCAGCGCTCTTTTGGGGTCCCGCAAGGAAAGCCGAGATCGCCGCACGTGAAGCCGCGGAGGAGATCGTCGAATTCCTGGAGATCGAAACGATACGCGACGTGCCTGTGGGCACCCTCTCCTATGGCTTGCAGAAGCGGGTGGAACTGGGCCGTGCCCTGGCGATGCGTCCGCGCCTTCTGCTGCTCGATGAAATGGTCTCAGGCATGAACCAGGAGGAAACGGAAGACATCGCGCGTTTCATCCTGGACATCCGCGAGGAACGCGGCATCACGGTGATGATGATCGAGCACGACATGGGCATCGTCATGGACATCTCCGACCACGTGGCCGTGC
>JAKORQ010000149.1 GCA_029777755.1 Planctomycetota bacterium | reverse complement strand
TATTCCGTTCCGCCAACAATCGCAGAGACTCTCATGTATGCATCATCTCCATCAGGCGCACATCGTCCATAAGGCTGCGTTCGTCCTGGTATGCGTAGCTGGCGTTGATATTATAGTTATAGTTGTATGTGATCGCTTGCGCCGGGCCCTCATCCCGCGGCAGCACTATTGCCGGCACAGCGTCCAGGTCGAGGCGTGGCCGGATGGTGATGCGCTCCATATCCTCGGCAAACTTGCGCCAGGCGGTGTGGATGGGGAGCGGTGAGCCCGGGATAGCCCAGTCCGGGAGTTTTGGCAGCTTGATCTTGAAAGTGAAGGTCTTGCTCGAGATCCAGTTCCAGAAGCCTTTGACCGCGTCGACAAAGCCCTTCCACAGGTCGAAAACCGGTGCGATCACGCTCTCGATAGCCTCCATCGCCGCCTCGAACTTGGACTGGATGACGCCGAGGGCGGCTGGGATCGCGATCTCCAGCCACTGCTTCAGACTGCTCCAGATCGGCTCGATAACCGCCCAGGCGCTCTCGAGCGCTTTCTGGATCGCCGGCCAGACGGTCTCCGCCCAGATCTGTTGTAGAAACTTGATCCACGGCACAATGTTGTCGTTGATCCAGCGGCCAATCTCGGTAAAGATCGCCGAGATGACCGTCCAGACGTTTTCGGTCACGGTCTGGATCGTCGGCCAAACTTCTTGTGTCCAGGTCCGGTGCAGACTCTGGATCGTCGGGATGAGCGCACCCAGAATAAAGTCTTTGAGCGCGTTGAAGATGGCCTCGATGATCGGCCACACGATCTCCACTGCTGTTTGGATCGCCGGCCAGGCTTTGTCTACCCAGAAAGAGCGTAGTGCTTCTACTGCCTGGGGGATGTTCTCCGAGTACCACTCGACGTAGCCCTTGAAGATGGCCATCACGATCGGCCAGACGATCTCTACCGCTTTCTGGATCGCCGGCCAGACCGTGTCAACCCAGACTTTCTTGAGCGTATCCAGCGCAGCGGGCATCTTCTCCTGCAGGTTCTTTGCGATTGCGGCGAAGACCGGCTCGAGCACCGCCCAAACCTCCGCGGCCTTGTCCCGGATGCCTAGGAAGTTTTCCTCCCACGCCTTGCGCGCCGCCACTACCGCCGCGCCTACGGCGGCGACAGTGGCGATGACCGGCAAAATGGATGCCGCCAGGCTAATGATGGCGGGCAGTATGACCGACGCAAGGACGATGCCGAGGGTGATCAGCACGTCCTGCAGCTTGACATTCTCGTCGATCCAGGCGGAGATGGGCGCCACGAGCTCCTGAACCCGGGCGATGAACTGCTGGAAACCCTCGACCAGGCTCTGGATCTGCAAAAACAGGCCGGCGGCCTGCTCTTGCGACAGGCCGAACGACTGGGCGATTTGAGATATCAGGCCAGGTAGCAGCACGAGCGGGTCATTGCCG
>JAKORQ010000148.1 GCA_029777755.1 Planctomycetota bacterium | reverse complement strand
ATGCAGCAACCTCCAAGTCAATGCGAAGCGTTGCGTGATGGTGCCCGGCAGTGCAAAATCGATACAGTCAAAAATTTGACGAATTGGTTGACATGCCGCACTTTCCCATCATTCCTGTCTGGGAGGGCTGTGATCCAGGCGTTGATGCTGCAGTCCGCAAGTTGCAGGAGGAGTGGCGGCCGTACTCGATGGCGTCCCGCAGCAAGCGCATCGACCGGCTCATCCAGCAGGTTATCGATCCGGCCGTAGCAGCCTATGCAGCCACGCTGCCGCCCGACCTGCTCCACTTTCTGCCCGGTGCAGGCTCAGGCCTCTCGTTCAGCGACATTTGCCGGCTGGTTGGCCTGAACGACGCTGCACGCCTTCAGCGCCAGTTGCTTCGCCAGTTCGTTTCGAGCCACGGCGTAAAGACTGACCAGGGCCGACGGTTCGTGGCCACACTGGAAACCCTTCTCGCACTCACGCGAGCGTGCGCGCGCAAGCCACCGCTCACCTCGCGTGCGAATGGAAAGCAGGTGGACAGGGATCGCATCCAGGACTTCTGCCGCTACTGCGGCTCCCCAACGGAACTGGCGGCCTACGCCAACGGCCGCCTGGAAAGTGACCCTGACGAGACTCTGCAATTCAGCAGCTAGTACTGTTCACTGCACCGTCCAAAGTTGCCGGATGGTGGGTGGAATCCTGAGCACCAAAGGGCCAGGCGTTCGGCCGCTCAGTTCGACGCGGAGCTGGAGCGCCTCACCCGTCAGGCAGGTAACTGGCGCGAACCGTGCGCCGGGTCAGGCGACTGGCTGGTCGACTGCTACCTTCACCACTACGTGCTCAAGCACCGCCTCCGGTATGGCGATACGTCCGAACTGCGCGATCACGCCAGGCGGATGACAGACGCCCGGCTGACCGACCGAAAGAAGCAAATCGTCATGCTGCTGCGGTACGGCATGAGCCAATCCGATGCCGCCAGCGTCCTTGGCATTCAGCGGCAAGCCGTCTCCAAGGCCAGCGCCAGTATCCCCAGTGTGTTCTGGCAACTTCCCAGCCTTCCCGAATACAGCACCGAGTTCCTGCTGTCAGGCGTGGCACGAAAACCCGCAGCGCCGCGTTGAGCGCCGCCACGGTTACGGCTTTGGTGCCTTCGTCCACTGGTCGATCATGTCCGCCCAGTCCTGCAACATCTGCCGCCGCTGCTCCCGGTATTCGGCCTTGTTGTAGATGGCCCTGACGCCGCGCTGTTCGTGGGCGAGGCACTTTTCGATCCAGTCGCTGTTGTATCCGGCTTCGTGCAGCAGGGTGCTGGCCGTGCGGCGCAGGTCGTGCGGCCCGAACTTGCCCAGCGGCTTGCCGTCCTTCTGCGCCAGTTGATAGGTCAGCTTCATCACCTGGTTGAGCGTGGCGCTGCTCATCGGCACGCTAGGGTCATAGCGTGACGGCAGGACGTATTCCGAACCACCGGCAAAGGTTTTCAGCGCGACCAGCAGGTCCATCGCCTGCCGCGACAGGAACACCAGGTGCGGGTTGCGCCGCTTCATCCTTTCCTTCGGGATGGTCCACAGGGCCTCGCTGAAGTTGATCTCGCTCCACCTGGCGTTGGTCAGCTCGCTCTTGCGCACCATCGTCAGCAGGAGCAGCTTCACGGCGGCGCGGATCGACGGCGACGTGCCGACGCGCTCCAGGTACTGGTACATGAGGCCGATCTCTTCCGGCGTCAGGGCACGGTCGCGCGGCGCGAACTTCGCGATGCTGGCCGGGCGGACCAGCTCGGCGGGATTCTCCACCTTCTGGCCTCGCTCGATGGCCCACCGGTAGACCTGGTACACGATCTCGCGCGCATGGACGGCGGTGGCCGGCGCGCCCCGCTCGACGATGGCGTCGGTCAGGGCCCGCAGGTCTTCGTGGGTGATCTCGGTCAGCTTGAGGTTGCCGAACCTGGCCTTCAGGTCGCGCTCATAGACCGAGCGCCGCATGTCGCGGGTGGAGTCGGCCATCGGGTAGCTGCGAAGCCACTTTTCCGCCCAGGCACCAAACGTCTCGGCGTCGCGCACCCGGGCCTTCTCCCTGGCTTTCTCCCGGGCCGGAGACTTTCCCGCCGCGATCATCTTCTTGGCTTCGGCCAGGCGTTCCCGGGCCTCGGCCAGCGTGATGCCGCCCGGCCCGTACCGGCCGAAGGTGATGGTCTCCTGGCGCCCGTTGAGGGCGTAGTTGTAGCGGAACGAAATGGTCCCGGAGGGGGTGACGGCCACATACAGGCCGTCCCTGTCCGCCACCTTGTACAGCTTGCCCGTCGGTTTGAGGTTCCGCAGCTTGGTATCGGTCAACATGGCACACACGCTCCCTTGCAACACCATGCGTCGTGCGCCCTGCTTGAACCAAAGAGACCCCCTTACAAGTCAACAGCTTACGGGGACGTACCCATGGCATGGCCATCGTGACGCACACGCTTCACCGGCCATCAATACCATGCCCGGAAAACCCCGCGCGGAACGACAAAAATTCGTTTTACAGCAACCACTTACATGATTCCGATACCATGGCCACCTGGGAACGAGGCGCATGGCATCGGTGGCGAGGCATGGCACAGGGCCGGTTTCGTGCCATCGACTATGCCATGAAAAATTCGTGCTTGGCCATACCCCAGGCTGCCAGTCCGTGCCAGGTGGAAAACACAAAAAAGCCCGCAGTGACGCGGGCTTAGGTGTTTCTGGTGCCTGATCCTGCCGGCCGCTGCCGGACGCGGAATCATTCCCACTCGATGGTGGCCGGGGGTTTGGTGCTGATGTCGTAGACCACGCGGCTGATGCCCTTTACCTCGTTGACGATTCGGCTGCTCATCGTTGCCAGCACCTCGTATGGTAGGCGTGACCACTCGGCCGTCATGAAGTCGGTTGTTTCCACCGAGCGGATGGCCACCACGCTGTCGTAGGAGCGGGCGTCGCCCATCACGCCTACCGTGCCGATCGGCAGCAGCACGGCGAAAACCTGGCTGGTCTTGCGGTAGAGATTGGCCGCCGTCAGTTCCTCCAGCACGATGGCGTCCGCTTCGCGCAGCAGGTCCAGGCGTTCCTTCGTCACTTCGCCGATGATGCGCACCGCCAGGCCCGGGCCGGGGAAGGGATGACGCCAGACGATGCTCTCGGGCAGGTTGAGCATCTCGCCGACCTTGCGCACCTCATCCTTGAACAGGTCACGCAGCGGCTCGACCAGCTCGAACCCCAGCTCGGCCGGCAGCCCGCCGACGTTGTGGTGCAGCTTGATGTTGGCGGCCGTGCCGGCGTACCCGTGGCCGGACTCGATCACGTCCGGGTAAAGCGTACCCTGCGCCAGGAACTCCACACCCTCAATCTTCTGCGCCTCGCGCTTGAAGGCCTCGATGAACTCCCGGCCGATGATTTTGCGCTTCTGCTGCGGGTCGGTCACACCCTTCAGGTGATGCAGGAACTGCTCGGAAGCGTCATTTGTCCGCAGGTCGATGTGGAAATGATCGCGGAAGGTGGTCTCCACGAGCGAGCGCTCGTTCTTGCGCAGCAGGCCATTGTCAACGAAGATGCAGGTGAGCTGGTTGCCGATGGCCTTGTGCAGAAGGGCGGCCACTACCGAGGAATCAACCCCGCCGGAGAGGCCGCAGATCACCTTGCCATCGCCGACCTGCTCGCGGACGCGGGCGATGGTCTGGTCGATGAAGTTGCCCATGGTCCAGTCGCCGGAGCACTTGCAGATTTCATAGAGGAAGTTCTGGAAGATCTGCTGCCCGCGGGGCGTGTGGGTGACTTCCGGGTGGAACTGCACACCCCAGAAGGGGCGTTCGCGATGGCGGGCGGCCGCGAATGGACAGGTGGGGGTGGTCGCCAGCGGCTTGAACTGCTCGGGCAGTTGCTGCACCTGGTCGCCGTGGCTCATCCAGACGGTCATGTCACCCTCAAGGCCATGCAGCAGGGGATCGTCGGAGATGACAGACAGCCTGGCCCGCCCATACTCGCGCGCCTTGGCGGGATTCACCTGTCCGCCGAGCACCAGGGCACCGATCTGCATGCCGTAGCAGATGCCCAGGATGGGTACGTTGATATCGAAGATGGCGGGATCGCACTTGGGGGAGTTTGGCTCGTAGACGCTGGAGGGGCCGCCGGAAAGGATAATGCCCTTTGGGTTCATCGCCCGCAGCTTGTCGGCGGGGATGTCCGGGCGAACCAACTCGCTGTAGACGCCGTTTTCGCGCACCCGCCGGGCGATAAGCTGAGCGTACTGCGAACCAAAATCGAGGATCGGAATGACTTCCTTCTGCATGTGCAGTAGGAAAACCGAAGCGTGGTTCTTTGTAAAGATTCGCGGCACGCATCTGGATAGCTGGGGGAAGCTGGGGAAGGGGGATCGTCCGCAAAATCAAGATATGCTGGAGAAAATGCCGGTTGTCCAACAGTTGAGCTTGCTTACAATACCTGCAGCTTTAGTGATGGAGGGCAAACCATTTCTATAGCCACATTGGCAGTCAACTTTAACAGATAAGGGAGACACACCGGCCAGGGGGAGCATTCACCTCAAGGCCAATGGGAGGGATTTGATGAAGTCTATCTTCACCACCGGCGAAGCCGCCGAAATATGCGGCGTTTCGCAGCAGACCATTATTCGCTGTTTTGACTCCGGCCGACTCAAGGGTTTTAAGGTTCCCGGCAGCAAGTTCCGCCGGATTCCCCGCGCCGCGCTGATCGAGTTCATGAAGGAGCACAACATCCCGGTGGACGAGCTGGAATCGGGCAAGCCGAAGGTGCTGGTGGTGGGGTCCGACTGCCCGCCCATAACTAAAGGCAAGGAAAGCGCTTACGAGATAAAGTCCGCCCGCAGCGGCTACGAGGCCGGTCTGCTGACGCACAAGTTCTCCCCGGACGTGATCCTGGTGGGCGTGCTGGACAGCGACAGCGAGCCGGTGGCCATCTGCAAGGCGGTGCGCCAGAGCCCGGAGCTCAAGCACATCCGCATAGTGGTCTCCGGCCGGGCGGCCGGCAAGCACACCACCGAACTGCGCGAAACAGGCGCGGTGATCGCGGATGACTCCACCACGATCGACGGGATCATGGAGCAGTTGGTGTAGGCTCGTAACAGTCCGGTTTGACCATGATGCACGGTGAGAAAGTGGAGCAGTTCCGCCGGAGCTGCGGGAGGTAAGGGGAGATCCTCGGCGAGTGTACGCAAGTCAGGGCCAGGGAGAATAGATCCGATCGTTGAGCTTCCTTTCCACCACAAAGGAACGAAGCGACGAAGCCGTGAGCTCAAGAACGAAGGTTGAAGAGGGAAGAGTGAAAGTGAAGTGGGCGGTCTCTTGCCTGATCTGTTTCAAGACACTCTTCTCAACCATCTTCGTGCCTTCTCTCCTTTGTGTCCTGGTGTCGAGAGCGGATCGGAGTATGTCCCCTGAAGATGCGGGCGAGGACGCCCCGCACTCAAGCCTCGTCGTTCCCCGTCGTTGCTTCGTTGCGTCGTGGTGAAAACAGATAGGCTCACCCGGCGAGGCTTGTGCAGGATCGAATCACACCCACTTTGCCAGCAGGGCTGTCGCATCGTCGGCCAGTGAGGTGGTGCCGGCGAATGTTTCCACGTCCGCGAAGAGCGTGTCGAGTTCGTCATAGCCCGTGCTGGCGGCTTGTTTCATGGCCTGCTCGATACCGCCGATGTCGAACTGCCTGCGTTCCACGCTGTCGCCGGCCGGCTGTTCCACGATGCCGTCGCTTACCACCAGCAGGGCATCGCCGCGCCTGAACGGTATCGTCACCGCGTCGTACGCCAGATCGGGAAACGCACCCACCGGCGGGCCGCCGGCGTCTTGCAGCGCGATCAGCCGCTGGCCGTCCCAGGTCATGCCGTAGCCGTGGGCCGCATCAACGTAGGTCAGTTGCCCCGCCTGCGTGTCGATCAGCGCCACAAAGAGCGTGGCGAAGCGCTCCTCTGGTTTGCGGTGCTGGAGGAAGGCGTTGAGCTGCCGCACGGCCTCATGTGGCGCAACTCCCGAGGACAACTGGGCGTGCAGGTAGCCGTGGATGGTTGTCATCAGCACCGAGGCGGCCACGCCCTT
>JAKORQ010000014.1 GCA_029777755.1 Planctomycetota bacterium | reverse complement strand
GTAGCGCACCAGCCGCGATCCCACCGCCTCAAACACGTCGGCCGCCAGGCGCGGATCATCCATCACCATCATCGCCAGGTTCTCGTAGCCGCAGAGATTGATGCAGTTCTCCAGCACGCCGTTTGGGCCAAAGACGATGATCTTCATCCCCTCCGGCAGGATCCCCGACGTCTGCTCCATGCGGGAAAAATCGCAGTCGTCCGGCTCCATCCACTGGTAGCGATTGAAGCTCTCGCGATCGTGAATGACTGCCCCCTCATTCTGCGAGATGCTTTTCTCGCGATGCTGCTTTCCGGTAGGGAAGCCGAAGTTGGATGCGTGCATGGTGAAGTAGTCATACCCCGCCGCCGCAAACGCCCGGGCAACCGTGCGGCACCACTCGATACTTCCCCAGGGGCCGGGATCTTCGCCTGAAAGCCTGGCATATAGCGGGCCATTGAGGAAGAACTCAAACAAGGTCGGCCGATCCGGGCACTTGCGCTGGAGCACCCTGGCGAGCTGCGCAAAATCAGGCTTTCTCATGATCTTCTCCCATTCGTCAATAACTTACCACTCCCACCGGCGGCTACTTCCCGTCAATTGACCGCGAACCAATACGCTTTTGATCTTTCCCACCGATCCCAGGGGGCATATAGTGACAAGCGGATACCACCAATGCGCCGGCTGTCGTCACATCATGCTCGGTTTGAGGCCATCACTCTCGATCCCCGTAGCTCGTTTCATGTGCTCCATACGCACGGCGAGCGGTGGAACCTGGCACTGCATTACCACCCCGAGGTCGAGCTGACGCTCATCATCAAGGGGCACGGCATGCGATTCGTCGGCGACTCGATCCAGCCATTTGAGGAAGGCGACCTGTGCCTGCTGGGCGGATCGCTGCTGCATAGCTGGTATTCCAGTGAATCGTCGACGCAGGCGGAGGCAATCGTGATCCAGTTCCCTCCCTCGATGCTCCACAAACTCGGGGATCAGTGGGCAGAGCTTAGCCGATTGCCGCAGCTTCTTCCCCGCTGCCAGTGCGGGCTGAAGATCGACGGCCCGCAGCGGGAGACGGTCGGGCAGCTCATGTGGGAAATTGTCAGCGCCCCGGCCGGGTCGGCCAGGAGATTTGCCCTGCTGCTGGAGGCTTTCGAGGAGCTTTTGCAATGTGACGCTGCCCGGCCGATTTCAACTGCGCCGCCGATGCCTTCCAGCGCCGATGGCAGTTTCTCCCACTTCCAGAAGATCATGCAATACCTGCATGAACGGATGCCCGAGGCCCCCGAGCAGGCGGAGATGGCCGCCATGGCGCAGATGACCCCGGCCGGCTTCTCACGCTTCTTCAAGCGAATGGTCGGCAAGAGCTACGTGGACTACATCAACGCCTGGCGCATCGGACTGGCTTGTCGGCAGCTGATGCACACTGATGCGCCCATCACCACCATCGCCCTCAACTGCGGCTTTGAGAATCTGTCCAACTTCAATCGCCGCTTCCGGCAGTACAAAGGCACGACTCCGCGTGAATACCGCAGGCTGGCCCGCGTCGGCTAGCGCTACTCCAGCTCCACGCCTACCGGGAAATGATCACTGGCATATTCGGCAAGGCGATCCTGCTCGATCCAGGCATTGCGGATGCTCCCTTGTGCGAATCCGCAGGTGAAGATGAAATCCACCCGTTCACCCGGGAACTGCGTGGAGAACGTGCCGGACGTATCCGCCTTCTCCGGGCAGTGCGCGTGAAGGGTATCGAGATATCCCGCCGCCAGCACACGCTTGATCACCTCGCGCGGCAGATCCCCGCCGTTGGCCTCGATGTCGCGCTGGGTATGCTGACGCACGCGTTTCGGATCGATCTGTTGCGTGGGCGAGTTGCTGTTGAAGTCCCCCACCAGGAGATGCGCCAACCCCTGCTCGCGCCAGCGGGAAAGGTGCTTAAGCACCGCGCTGACCTGCTGCAGGCGGATCTTCTCATCCTCGTGCGTGCCGTAGGGATGCAGGTGAAGCACTGCCAGTCCAAAGCTGTCTGCCTTGCTCGCACCAATTTGCACCATGGCGAAGGAAGTTCCCACGCTGTCATCCAGCGCTGCGATGTTCACCGACTCGATGATTGGCAGACGGGACAGGATCGCCACGCTGTGTGTCTTAGCGGCCGCGTGAACAAAGTCCATGTTCAGGCGATGGGCGATGCGCTCCACCACGGCAAGGTCGTCGGCCTCCACCAGGGCAGCGACATCCGGCCGATTCGCTTTAATGACCTCGGCGATCGGGTCGGCCCGCCCCACGCCACCATCAAGAATGTTGTAGCTGATCACGCGCATGGCCTGATTCTAGTGAAGAGTCAGCGAGCGGGAAGCGGATGGGCAGCAGGTCAGTTCAGCGACCAGGACTCGCCAATCTCGCTGGCGACCATGCGGTTGAGGTATCCGCCGCGGAAATCACGAAAACGCTTCAGCGGCTCATCCATCGGTTCGTGGCTCAGGCGAAATGTGCTGTGGTGCATGGGCATGACGAAATCTGCCCGCATGTGGTCGGCCATCATCCAGGCCTGCTCCGGCGTCGCATGGGCCGCCTCCCACGGGTTGTAGGCGCCGATCCCGAGGATGGCCAGGTCCATTCTCCCGGCCGAGGTGAAGTGATGCCCAAAGGCACTGTCGCCACCGAACAGCACGCGCTTGCCGTCCGCCTCGATCACGTAGGAACATGCAGTGCGATGGCGATCGTTGAAGGTGCGCGCCCCCCAGTGCCGTACTTCCCATGAGCGGATGGTCAGGTTCTCCAGTTGGGCGCTGTCGCCCCAATTCAGCTCTCGCACTCTCCTGAAGCCAAGATCGTCGATCAGGTCGCGTGTGCCGGCGGCCGTTATCACCGGTACGTCCTTGGGCAATCGCCTGAGGGTCGGCCGATCCAGGTGATCGTAATGAGCGTGCGAAATCAAAATCAGGTCCAGCCTGGGCAGCTCGTTGACTCGCAGCGCCGGCGCGATCAGGCGTGATGGCCCGCCGGTGAAAAGCCCCAGGCCAATTCCAACTCGCCCACCAAGCACAGGATCGGTGAGGATCGTCTTGTGCCCGATGCGCAGCAAAACGGTGGAATGTCCGATATGGGCGGCAGCCAATAGTGATGACTCCCACAGGTCCAGCCTGGGCTTGAGGCGCGCAGGCTTCGGGCGCGCCAGGAATCGATCCAGCACGCGGAAGCGGCCCCTGCCTCGCCCCAGCCAGTCGGCAAGCGCCAACACCCGGGGACTGTGCTTAGCCCAGTCTGCTACCCTTCTCCACATCTTCTGGAACCAACCCCGTTAGCCCTTGGTGGTTACTTCCTACAGCTATCGGTCATACGCGGTGCCGCCGGGGCGGTTCACACGCGCGGTCGCCCTCTCACTGGAATGCCTCCCGTACTCGCGCGATGGTGTCGGCCAGGCGCTTCTCCGATTGCACTGTGTATGGCAGTTCGCGGTCGAAGAGCATCTTGTCGATCGCTGCATCCTCGCGCGCCTTTGCGTAGCGTTCTTCCTGCTCTGCCACGCGACTGTCCTGTGCGATGGCAGAGTCAAGCTCGCGGTGCATCTGCGAGAAGAGCATAGCGCGCTCGGGTGAGCGCCGCGGCGACGCCGCGATCTGCCCGACAAGCTGCATCTTCCTCTCACCCAGCGCTGCGTGCCGGGCACGACGCAGATCACGCGCGACACACTCCACGCAGGTGCGTTCCCGCCCGGCCGCCGCAGGATAGAACAACGTCACCGTCGCCACCGAGAACGCCGGCGGCTCCATGCCATACCAGTCCTGCAGCAGGCTGTCGGTCACCTGGTCGTAGATCGCGCCGCCGATCCCATGAACGAACTGGTCCACCACCGCCAGCCGCAGGAAACTGGTGAGCGTAAGCGCCCGCGGTGCCAGTCGCAGTTTCATCTGCGCCAGCCACGCGGCGAAACTTTCCGCTTGCTGCCAGGCATCTTTCGCCGATGGGTCGAAGCGGAATATCTCGCCGGCCACATTGAGGCACCACATGCCGTCGATCTTCACGACCGACGCTCTCTTACGCTGGCCATCCGCCAGGTCATCCAGCCAGAATGGCACTTCGCAGAACTCATCATCCAGCGACAGATCCGGCATCGGCCGGCCGGGCGATGCGATGCCGTGGATCCTGCGGAAGCGTGCCAGGGCGGCGTTATAGACGCGGGCATATTCATCTGCTCGGGCACAGATATCGTGAACAAACAGCAGGTACGCAGTGGATCGTGTGAGGGTGGAGGCAATGATCGTCTGGTACTTCAGCCCCAGGGCGGCGTCGGCCGCGCCGTGGGCGCTGGTGATGGCTTCCGACACCGATACGGCATCGCCGCTGCGGGAAAGCCGGTCGAAAAAGACGCTGCTACATGGCGCGATGCTCCATGTCTCGGCCGCCGCCCGCGACTCTTCTGCGATCCGCATCACATGCTCGCGCGAGGGCGGCTTTACCAACCCGCTCCAGCTTGCCCGTGTCTGGGCGGGATCATCACTCAACGGCTGCCCGCCACCCGGCCAGCGGTAGACCAAGTGTTTGGGAGCGTCCATATCCACCGCGAAGTGAAACGCCGAAGCGCCGATGCGCTCGGCGGCGGCCGCAATCGCCGCGTTCTTTACCCATACCCCCGGGTGGTACAGCTCTGTCTGGTGTCCCGTGGCGATGATCGGCCGATCATCCTCGCGATGGCCGATCCAGCGTCGCATCCAGCGGCGAACCTGATGCACGGGAACGCCGCCAATCTTCGCGTCTGCTCCGCGCAGGCGCTGTAGGTTATCCCACGTATCGCGCAAGAACTGACGTCCACCGGGATGGAGAAGCAGCTCACCGTCTCCCCGGGGTGCAAGCAATTTGGCGTACGATCTTTCGGCTGGTTGTGCCGTCATTGCCCGACAATGGTACGCAAGAGCGACGATTCATGCCACGTGAGCGAAGCGTGCTATCGCCGGCGCGACGATGTACAATCGACTCGCGCTTTAAGGAGAATGCCATGAAAAAGCTGCTGATGTGGGCGTTGATCGTGATCCCGGTGATCCTGATCATCGCGATCGTGATCGTGGCCCAGATGGTCGACGGCATCGTCAAGCGTACCATCGAGACCCAGGCTACCGCTTCCACCAATCTCACCACCACGCTGGATTCCGCCAGTATTTCCCTCTTCGGTGGCAACGCAGCGCTCAAGGACCTGAAGATCGCCTCTCCCAAGGGATTCTCCACTCCCACGATGTTCGAGATGAAGGACTTGGAGGTCGCCGTCAGCTACAGGCAGCTCACCGATGACCCGATCCGCATCAAGCGGATCGTCATCAATGAGCCAAAGCTGGTCATCGAGCACCATGGCGGCAAGATCAATGTAAAAACCGCCATGGATGAGATGCCCCCCAGCGAGCCTTCCACGCTCCGGCTGATCATCGACGCACTGGAGATAAGGAACACCAATATCGTCGTGAAGCCGGGGCTTCCTTTCCTCAAGCCTGTGTACAGCGTGACTATCCCTCCGCTCACGTTGCATAACGTCGGTAATGCCGACGGCAGCCTGAACGGCGCGGCGATCAAGGAAGTGTTAACCGAAGTGCTTAACACGGCCGTGGATAAGCTGAAAGAGTCTGACACTATCCCGGAGGATATGAAACAATGGCTCGTCACCAGCACGGGTGACCTGAAGTCCGCTGTGAAGCAAGAGATCGGGACGCAAAAGCAGAAGTACATCGACGAAGCGAAGGAGAAAGCCGGCGAGAAGCTGCAGAAGGGACTGCAGGATCTTCTTGGCGGAAAAAAGCAGTAAGTTCCAGGTATGGCTATCCAGGCGGATGGACATGAAACGTTCATCGGCCTCTTTGTTCCATGAGCAAGCAACCAATCAGGTTCAAACGGCCACCGCTGCGTCTGCAGGTAACCACGCTGTGGGATTACCCCTCGCAGAACTATGGTGAGGGCAAACAGGGTGACAGCGCCTACGCGGGCGCAACTCCCAGTTACATCATCTGGAATCTGCTCAAGCGCTACACGAAGGAGCGCGAGCTGGTGGTGGACTGTTTCGCCGGCTCGGGAACCACGCTGGATGTCGCCCGCGACCTTGATCGCCGGGCACTTGGCTATGACGTACACCCGACCCGCAAGGACATCTTCCGGGTGGATGCCCGCAAGCTGCCGCCTGAGCTTACCTCCAAGGTCGATTTCGTTTTCATCGATCCGCCCTACTCGACTCACCTCGACTATGGCGACGATCCCCGCGACATCGGAAAGCTCGAGGCGGCCACCGGCGAGTACTACCTGGCGATGGAGAAGGTCTTTTCCGAGATCTACCGCATCCTCAAGCCCGGCAGGCACATGGGCCTGTACGTCTCCGACTCATATGTCCATTCCGGCTCGAACAAGGGGTTCTACGCGATAGGGTTTGAGCTGTTTGCCCGTCTGCAGAAAACTGGATTCCTGCCCGTCGATATCATCGCGGTGACGCGGCACAACAAGACACTGGAGATGGGCAACTACCGCCGGGCGGCCGAGGAAGGCAACTTCTTCCTGCGCGGCTTCAACTACCTGTTCATCATGCGCAAGCCACCGCAGGAAAAGCATCGCGGCAAGTGACGCGCTATTCCGTTAGGGCGTCGGCCGGTGCAGGCAGCACCCCGCGCTGCATGTAGATCGGCCGGACGGCTTCCCGCAACCGCGGCAGTCGCGTGGCAAACCACGACCCCAGCAGGATGCAGCAGACACCACCGGCCGCCACCGTGCCGGTTGCCCCTATCGCCGTGGACGCCACACTGCCGCCCAGCAGGCTTCCCAGCGGCATCATTCCCATGAACGCCATTGCGTGAAATGACATCACCCTGCCGCGCTTGTCATCGTCGATGATCGTCTGTAGCAGCGTGTTTCCCCCCGCCATCTGGGTGATCTGGGCAAACCCGCAGCAGGCCAGGCACAGCGCGCCAAGGTAGATCGAGCTGCTGAAGGAGAACACCACCAGGCTGACGCCCATCATGATGGCGCCGATCGCCAGCCACTTGCCCAGTCCCAGCACGCTGCGGCGCGACGCCAGCCGCAGGCCGCCCATCAGCGCCCCAAACCCTACCGATGAGGTAAGCGCCCCCAGCGCCATCGGCCCGCCACCGTACACATCCTTGGCGAACACCGGCAGCAGGATGGTGTAGGGAGTCGCCAGGAAGCTGATCAGCCCCAGTTGCACCAGCAGCGAGCGAATCGGCAGCGATGAGACAACGTAGTTGAACCCTTCGCGGAACTCTGCCCAGATCCGCTTGGTGGTGCGATGGTTCACCGGCTCGATCACCTTGATGGCGACCAGCGACGTGATCACGGCCGCGTAGCTGCAACCATCCAGCAGGAAGCACGGGCCAACGCCGATAAGCGAGATAAGTACCCCCGCCACGGCCGGCCCCAGCAGGCGCGAGGCATTGAACATGGTGGAGTTGAGTGCAATCGCATTGGCCAGATCCTCGCGGCGATCCACGATCTTCACCACGAACGACTGCCGCGTTGGCATATCGAAGGCTGTAATCATCCCCTGCGCGATCGCCAGCAGGATGATGTGCGTGGGCCTGATCAAGCCGGTGAGCGCCAGCGCCGCCACCGTGAATGCCTGGCACATCGCCAGTGTCTGCGTGGTGATGAGCGTGCGCCGCAGGTTCCAGCGATCCACCAGCACCCCTGCCCACGGCGTGAGGAAAAACGCGGGAATCTGCGATGAGAATGCCACAATCCCCAGCAGGGCCTTGGAGCCGGTCAGCTCATACACCAGCCAGCTCATCGCCACCTGCGCCAGCCAGCTTCCTATCAGTGACACCAGTTGGCCGGCGAAGAACAGGCGATAATTGCGCGAGCGGAACGCCCGCACCATGAACTTCCACCTGCTCTGGCTCTCCTCTGTAACTGACCCCATGGATGAATCGCTGGCCACTACTTCTCCCGGATTCCAAGATACGGACGGATTCTAACGACTTTCATTCCTGTTGTCCGGAAGCAACCTACCGCCTTCGCAACTGCATGAGTTACACTCACGGCATGACGCCACGCGAACGTGTTGTCTCGTTGATCAGGACCGGCTCGGCCGACCAGCTTCCGCTGATGCCGATCACCATGCAGTTCGCCGCCGACCTCATCGGCAAGCCCTATCTCCAGTACGCCACCGACTACCGCGTGCTGGTCGAGGGTCAGCTTCGCGTGGCCGATCAGTTCGCCTTTGACCATGTGTCGGCCATCTCCGATCCTGCCCGCGAGGCCGCCGACTACGGCGCCAAGATCGTCTACCACGACAACGCCCCGCCGGCCATCGACGAGTCCGACGCGCTCCTCGCCGACAAGACGGCCCTTTTGCACATAAAACACCCGGATCCGCTGGGCGGCGGGCGGATGCATGATCGCGTCCTCGCCATCGAGGAGCTTTCCCGCCGCACGGGTTCGGACCGCATCATAGAGGGCTGGATAGAAGGCCCCTGTGCCGAGGCGGCCGATCTGCGTGGCATCAGCACCCTCATGCTCGATTTCTACGATGACCAGCGGTTCGTGAACGACCTGCTCGACTTCGTGATGAAGACGGCCATGTCATTCGCCAGGGCGCAGATTGACGCCGGGGCAAACCTCATCGGCATCGGCGACGCGGCCGCCTCGCTGATCGGCCCGGAACTGTACGAGCAGTACATCTTCAGCCGCGAGGAGCTGCTCATCCGCCAGATCCAGGAGATGGGCGCCATGGTCCGCCTGCACATCTGCGGCAACACCACTCCCATCCTCGAACACCTTGGCCGGCTTCAGCCTGATATCATCGACGTGGACTCGATGGTCTCCATCGAGACAGCCCGCAAGATCATGCCCGGCAGCATGGTGATCCTGGGGAACATCGACCCGGTGCGCACGCTGCGTGATGGAACGCCCCAGTCCGTCTACTCGGCAATTGGGCACTGCCATCTACAGGCCGGCCCGTACTACATTGTCGGCGCCGGCTGCGAGATTCCGCGTGACACCAGTCACGAGAACGTACGGGCGCTAACGCGCTACGCTCGTGAGCACAAACCTTGATGCCCACTTCCGGTCAAACCAGTTCCTGCACCGGCACCACTCCCGCATCTCGCGACATCCGGTGACCGGCATGTTCCTCGTCATCTTCCTCCGCCGGTAGCGCTGCGCTCGCCTGCTGCGCCATCGCCGAGCGCAACACGCGGGCGACCCACACCAGGCCCAATGTGCCAACGCTTATGTCGGTGATCAGGCGGCCCACAAAAACGCCGCGCACACCCAGCAGACGTGCCATCAGCCAGGTCAGGGGGATAAGCAGCACGATCACACGGATGGTATTGAGGATGGTGGAATGCGTCGGCTTCTGCAGTCCCGTCAGGACGAAGCCGCAGTATCGGTGCGTCTCCATCATGCCGTAGCCGAAGGGAATCAGGCGCAGGTACATCGTCAGCACCTTGATCACCTCCTGCTCATCGCTGAACAGTGCCGCCAGTTGCGGCGCCGCCAGGAAGAACAGCACTGCCACCACGCCGCCATACCCCAGGGCAAACCGCACTGCGAGCGTGCGCGCCTGCCGGATGCGATCCAGCCTTGCGGCCCCGAAGTTCTGGCTCACGAATGGCGTGAGCGACATGCCCAGCGCCATCGGGATGATGAAGGCGAACGACTCCAGCCGCGATGCCGCACCCACCGCCGCCACGGCCGCGTTGCCGAACTTGCTGACGATCTGCGTGATCACCGTGGCCGAGATCGGCATGAGGATCATCCCCAGTATGCAGGGGATGGCGAAACTGATGATTCGGCGGAACGACTCGATGTACTCACGCAGCGGAAAGTGCCGCAGTGCCAGCAGGCGATGCTTGTGATACAGCAGGTACATCAGCCAGACCGTCGAGACGAGCTGCGCTATGACCGTCGCCAGCGCCGACCCGCGTATCCCCAGTGCCGGCAGGCCGAGGTAGCCGAAGATCAGCAGCGGATTGAGGATGACGTTGATCGCCGCCCCGATGATCATGAACAGACTTGCCCCGCGCGAATCACCGGCCGAGATGAGGATGCCATTTCCCATCATCGGCAGCGACATCGTCAATGCCCCGAAAAACCAGATGCACATGAACTGCCGTATGTACGGCATCGTTTCGCTGTCCGCACCCAACCAGCGGAAGACCGGGTCCATCGTCAGGTAGCCGATCCCGGCCAGCAGGATGGTGGTCAGCGTGGTGAGGGCTATCCCATGCGTTACCAACCGCGCGGCCTCATCGTGGTCGTCGCGACCCATTGCGCTGGAGGATAGCGCGGTCACACCCGTCCCCAGGCCGCCGGCGATGAAGGTGATCATCATCACCACCGGGAATGTGAACGCCATCGCCGCCAGCGGCAACGTTCCCAGCTTCGACACGAAGTATGCGTCCGCCAGGGCATAGGTGTTGGCGGCGAATGTGCCTGCCAGCATCGGGAAGGCCATGTGGACCAACGTGTAACGAACGCCCCTGTTAACAAGGACAGCCATGATCAGGTACTGCTTTCGGTGATGCCCAGCGCTCCCGCTATGAAGCGCCAGGCTACTTCAAATTTCTGGTCGTCAACTGGCCCATCCTGCGAGAGCACGTCAAAGGTGCCGACGATCTGCCGCCGGAATAGCGCGCGCAGCAGCTCGGCCGGTATGTCGCGGCGGATCCTCCCCTGCCCCTGTCCCCGCCGGATCGCCTCGGTCATCTCTGCATCGACATGACGGAAGCGCTTCTTCGTCTCGGCCGGCAGATGCTCCACCGGTCCCCTCCCATCCTGCCCCTTGGCACGAAGCAGCCTCTCCAGGTCGCGATTCCGGCTCAGGTGCTGGATCACGCAGTAAGCATCCTCACGCAAGAGCTGCACAGGATCGCTCACGGACTGGATCTTCTCCTGCAGCACATCCAGCAAAGCCCGGAAGTTGCGGTCGAACGTGGCCGCCAGCAGCTTCTGCTTGTCGGAGAAGTACTGGTATATGGTCGCCGACGAACAACCCGCCTCGGCCGCGATGTCGCGCATGGTTGTCTTCGCGAACCCCCGCCGGCGCATCACCAGCTCGGCCGCATCCAGCAGCG
>JAKORQ010000147.1 GCA_029777755.1 Planctomycetota bacterium | reverse complement strand
GATCGGCATCGCGACATTTGTGAATGAGGTCATGCCCGCCCCGTTGCGTGGCACGGCGAGATTCCTCATCGAGATTCTCGCGACCATCCCCAGCGTGGTGTACGGCCTGTGGGGCATCTTCGTACTGGCGCCATGGGTCAGCGGAACGCTACAGCCGATACTTTCCAGCGCCCTGGGGTTCCTGCCCTTCTTTGGCCCGCCGTATGACCCGCGCAACATGCTCTGCGCTGTGCTGATGCTGGCGATCATGGTGCTGCCGATCATCGTGTCAGTGGCACTGGACACGATACGCGCTGTGCCCAGTTCCTATCGCGAAGCAGCGCTGGGACTGGGGGCAACGCGGTGGGAGACGATACGTATCGCTGTCTGGCCTCCCGCCCGATCGGGCTTTATTGGTGCATGCGTACTGGCCCTTGGGCGGGCGCTGGGGGAATCGATGGCAGTGACCATGGTCATCGGCAATGGCCGGCGGATCAGCGCGTCAGTTTTCGCCTCATCTGACACCGTTGCCAGCACGATCGCCAACCAGTTCGCTGAGGCGCCCAGCGAGCTATTCACGGCGGCCCTTATCGAGATGGCGCTGCTGCTGTTCCTGGTGACGCTCGCGGTGAATCTACTGGCCAGGTACATCATCCGCGGCTCGTCCAGGAAAGGAGATGCAGGATGAACGCATCGCTTCGAAAATGGAAGAGTCGCATCATGGTCTTCACGATGGGGCTTGCCCTGGTCATCTGCCTGCTGCCCCTCGCGAGCCTGCTGAGTACGCTGGCTGTAAAGGGCGGACAAGCGATCACTGTGCGCTTCCTCACCGCATCATGGCAGCCGGTCGGCGAGCGTGGGGGCGGAATCGCGCACGCAATTGTCGGCTCGCTCTATCTACTGGGCATTGCATCCCTGATCGCCGTCCCCCTTGGCCTGCTGAAGGGATTGTTCCTGGCCCGCGGTGAGCATCCGCGCCTGGCGTCGCTGGTCAGGGTGCTGCTGGAGGTGATGAGCGGGATCCCGGCAATCATCGTCGGCGTATTTGTATACACCGTCGTGGTAAGCCGCAGTGGCTTCTCGCTGGGACTTGGATTTTCGGTCATCGCAGGAGCACTGGCGCTGGCGATGATTATGCTGCCCATCTTTGCCCGCACCACCGAGGAAGCTCTGCGTGCTATCCCCCGGGCCGTCGATGAAGCGGGGCTGGGGCTGGGGCTAAACCGTCGAACAGTGGTTCTGAGAATCGTGCTGCGCTCTGCAATTCCGGCCGTGCTGACCGGGCTGTTCCTGGCACTGGCAAGGGTGGGAGGAGAAGCGGCTCCCCTGCTGTTTACTTCCTTCGGATCCAATGACTTCCCCGGTTCGCCCATGCGGCCGGCCGGTTCTCTGCCACACCTGCTGTTCGACTACGCACGCCAGCCGTTTGAACAGCTCGTTGAACAGGCCTGGGGGGCCGCCCTGGTGCTGGTGACGATGATCCTTGGCATTCGCCTGCTGACAAACCTCTACACACGCTGGCGCTACGGAGATGGAGATAACGCATGATCACGCTGGAGAAGGACAAACACATGGTCACGCCGGCCGAGAAAACCGCGCCCCCGCGCATCGTCGTAACCGGACTTGAGGCCGGCTTCCGCAAGCACCGGGTCATCAGGCCGCTGTCAATTTCGCTTCCTCGGAATGCGATTACTGCCATCATCGGACCCTCGGGCTGTGGCAAGAGCACGTTCATCCGCTGCCTCAATCGCCTGCATGAGGAGGTGGCTGGGGCATGGGTGCGCGGAAGCGTACGCGTGGATGGCCGGGAACTGTACAGCGCCGAGGTTGATCCAGTCCAGGTGCGACGAAGCATCGGCATGGTGTTCCAGCGGCCAAATCCGTTTCCAACATTCACCATCTACGATAATGTGGCCGTTGGCCTGCGGTTGAACGGAATGCGAAAGCGTTCGCAATTGGATGAGCGGGTCGAACTGAGCCTGCGGCGGGCGGCGCTTTGGGATGAGGTGAAGGATCGCCTGCACGCCCTTGGAACGGGGCTGTCCGGTGGGCAGCAGCAGCGATTGTGCATCGCCCGGGCGCTGGCGGTCGAGCCGGAGATATTGTTGCTGGATGAACCGTGCAGCGCACTTGACCCGGTAGCTACAGAGAGAATCGAGGAGCTTCTACTGGACCTGGAGCGCGACTACACGCTGGTCATGGTGACGCACAACATCCAGCAGGCCGCCCGTATCGCCGACCGCACTGTGTTCATGCTCATGGGAGAGCTGGTGGAAGAAGGCCCCACCGACGCGATGTTCACGAACCCGCGCGACCCTCGCACGGAATCATTCATCTCTGGCCGGTTTGGATAACAGTATGCGAAACCTCGACAACCAACTTAACAGTCTGCTGCAGAAGATCGTGATGATGGGCTCCCTTGCCGAGGAAATGATCCAACTGGCAGTGGAGAGACTGGAGAAGCGCAGCGAAACTCCCTCCCGCGAGATCGAGGAGAAGGAGCAGCAAGTCAACGCACTGCAGGTGGAGGTGGATGACCTCGCGGTACGACTGACGGTTCGCCAGCAGCCGGTGGCGCAGGATGCCAGGTTCCTGTTCATGGCCTCGCGCATCGCGGGGGAACTGGAGCGCATCGCCGACCAGGCGGTTAACATCAGCGAGAACACGCAGTATGTGCTGGATTCCCCGCCGCTGCGATCGGCGATGCCCTCGGCCGGCCTGGTGGATATCCCCATCATGGCGGGATTGGCGCAGCAGATGGTGCGCGAGAGCCTGGGCGCCATGATGAAGCGCGACGTGCACCTTGCCGGCCAGGTGCTGGAGGAGGACCAGAAGGTCGACGCCCTGCGCGACCAGGTCTTCCGCTCCCTGCTGACCTACATGATGGCCGACACCAGTTCGTTGCAGCGGGCGCTCTCGCTGATCCTGATCTCGCGAAATCTCGAGCGTATCGGCGACCACGCCACTAATATCGCGGAAGAGGTGATCTACTGGCTCAAGGGACGAGATGTGCGGCACGGCAAGGGCCTGGAACCAGAAGCGGAGAAACAGCAGCCATGACTAAGGGAACGGTACTGGTGATCGACGATGAGAAGGACCTGATCGAGTTGCTCAGGTACAACTTCGAGCGCGAGGGGTTTGATATCCTCGAGGCCGCTGATGGAACATCCGGGCTGCGGATGGCAAGAGAGCAGCAGCCGGACATGGTGATCCTCGACCTGATGATGCCGGGGCTGGATGGCCTTGAGGTATGCCGCGAGCTGCGTTCGGATCCGACCACGCGCGGCCTGCCGATCATCATGCTTACCGCCCGGGCGGCCGAGGCGGATCGCGTCGTTGGCCTGGAACTGGGCGCCGACGATTACGTCACCAAGCCGTTCAGTCCCCGCGAGCTTGTCGCGCGAGTGAAGGCCGTCCTGCGCCGCACGGCCGGCAGGGAAGAAACACAACAGATCCGCTGCGGCGATCTGGTGATAGACGCCGAGCGACACGAGGTAAGCTGCGCCGGCAAGCGCGTGGACCTGACCGCCACCGAGTTCAAGATACTTCAGTACCTGGCCAGCCGCGCAGGACGCGTGGCCAGCCGCGACAACATCATCGATGCGGCACTGTCGCGCGACGCCGCCATCTTCGACCGCACCATCGACGTTCACATTACATCCATCCGCAAGAAGCTCGGGCCTGGGGGCACCATGATCGAAACCGTGCGCGGATTCGGCTACCGTCTTAACGATCGCGCCCAAGAGGAATAGCACTCATGCTCTCCAGGCCGTTCTTCCGCCGCCTGTTCCTCCCCTACCTGCTGCTGATCTGCCTGGCGGTCGGCGCGGTGGGTGTGGTGGGCGCGCAGCGTCTGCATCGCAGCTACATGGAGCAGACGCGCTCGGCACTGAACGATGAAGCACGCCTGCTGGAACAGCTCCTCAAGGCGAACCTGACACCGGATCGCTCGGTTGAACTGAACCAACTGGTTGTGCAACTGGGCCAGACGATCTCCCGGCGCATCACTGTAGTCGGCGAGGATGGAACGGTGATCGCCGACAACGAGGCCGACCCGACGACGATGGAGAATCATCTCTCCCGGCCGGAAATCCTGACCGCGGCCAGCCTCGGCCAGGGAGCAGACATCCGCGACAGCAACACCGTCCATGATGGCATGATGTACTTCGTCCGCAGGGTCGATGGCACAGATGGCGGCCAATACTTCCTGCGCGTGTCGGTGCATCTGCGCGATCTTCAGCCGCACCTGCGCGCGTTTTACATGGGAATCGGCATCTCGGTCGCCCTGGCGATACTGGGGTCGGCAGCCCTCTGTTATCTGTTTGCCCGCCGAACTGCCCGGCCGGTGGTGGAACTGATCTCCTTCGCCGATGCCCTGCGCCATGGCGACCTGACCCGCCGCACCATGCGACGCGACAAGGGTGAAATCGGCCAACTGGCGGCCGCGCTCGACTCCATGGCCGACTCGCTCAATCGTCTCATCACCCGCACCCGGCAGGACCGTGCCCAGATCCTCGCAATTCTCTCCAGCATGAGTGAGGGAGTGATCGCAACCGACACCAGCCAGCGCATATTGCTCTCCAACGAGGCGGCTGCCCGTCTGCTCGGATTCTCACCCGTGACATCGCCGGCCGGCCGGCTGCTTTGGGAGACTGTGCGAAGCCAGCCCATCCTGCAGGCGACAGGCGAAGTGCTCTCCAGCGGCAAACGACGACGCCTGCGCGTCGGCCCGATAGAAGGCAGGCATCTCGATGTCATCATCAGCACCTTCCCGCCGGAGGGGCAGCATGAGGGACTGGTCCTCGTCATGCACGACAGCACCGAGGCGGTTCGCTACGAGGACCTGCGCAAGGAGTTTGTGGCCAACGTTTCGCATGAGCTGCGAACACCGCTGTCTGCCATAAAGGGGTACGCCGAGACGCTGCGCGATGGCGCCATCAATGACCCTGATCGTGCTCCACGGTACCTGGCCACCATAGAGAAGCATGTCGATCAGCTGACCAACTTGGTGGATGACCTGCTAAACCTCTCGCGACTGGAAAGCCTGCCGGGGATGCCGGAGATGGTGCAGATGGATATTGGGGTAGTCCTCCAGAAGGCAGTGGAGATGCTGCGCCCCGCCGCCGCGCGAAAGCAGCAGAACATCGCGTGTCACATCGCACCAAGCCTGCCGCTGGCCAGGGGCAGTCCCGAGTACATGGAGCGTGCCATCGCCAACCTGCTGGATAACGCCATCAAGTACACTCCCGAGGGAGGTTCGATCACCGCGTCCGCGCGAGAGGAGCATGACCATGTCATCGTGGAGGTAACCGACACCGGCATCGGCATCCCTGCAGCCGACCTGTCGCGAGTCTTCGAGCGCTTCTATCGCGTCGATCGCTCACGCTCGCGGGAGATGGGAGGAACCGGCCTGGGGCTTTCCATCGTGAAGCACATCGCCCACGTGCATCACGGATCCGTGAGCGTCACCAGCCAGGTGGGAACCGGATCGACATTCCAGATAAAGCTGCCGGCCATGCGCTGAGGCACTTTACCCCGGTTGAGTCATCTTCTCGGGTACAATCAGGCGATCGAACTCCTCGCCCGACAGGTAGCCAAGCTCCGTGCACGCATCGCGCAGTGAGGTGTTGCGCTCGTACGCGGTATGTGCCACCTTCGCCGCCTTGTCATAGCCGATCACGGGCGAGAGAGCCGTCACCAGCATCAGCGAGTCGCGCACATACAGGTCGATCCGCTCGCGATTCAGCTCGATCCCCTCGATCATGTACCGGACAAAGCCGTGGGCGGCATCGGCTATCAACCGCACAGATTGCAGGAAACAGTAGATGATCACCGGCTTGAATACATTAAGCTGGAGATGCCCCTGCGAGTTGGCGAAGGCAATCGTCGCATCATTGCCATGAACCCGCGCGGCGATCATGGTCATGGCCTCGCATTGCGTCGGGTTCACCTTGCCGGGCATGATGGAAGATCCCGGCTCGTTCTCGGGTATCCGCAACTCACCTATCCCGCAGCGCGGCCCGGAGGAAAGCAAACGTATGTCATTGGCGATCTTCATCAGAGAACTGGCCAATGTATTGATCGCCCCATGGGACGCCTGGAGCTCCGCGTGTGATGAGAGAGCCGCAAACTTGTTCGGGTGCGACCTGAAGGGAAGCCCCGTAAGCTCGGCGATCTTCTCCGCCACCGCCTCGGCAAACCCCTGCGGAGCGTTGAGCCCTGTGCCGACGGCCGTTCCCCCCAGTGCCAGCAGATACAGCCCATCAAGTGATTGCTCCAGTCGCCTGGCGTCCTGATCCAGCAGCGCACACCAGCCGGAGAACTCCTGCCCCACCGTGATCGGCGTGGCATCCTGCATATGCGTTCGGCCAATCTTCACCACATCCGCAAACTGCCTCGCCTTTGTCTCAAGCGCATCGCGAATCGACCAAACAGCAGGTATCAGGCTGTGGTACATCCGTTCGGCCGCCGCTATGTGCATGGCCGTAGGAAACGCGTCATTGGACGACTGGGACATGTTCACGTGATCGTTGGGGTGAACGGGGTTCTTGCTGCCCATCTTCCCACCGGCCATCTGGATGGCGCGGTTGGAGATCACCTCATTGGCATTCATGTTCGTCTGCGTGCCCGAGCCGGTCTGCCAGATACGCAGAGGAAAGTGGCCATCCAGTTTCCCCTCGATCACCTCGTCGGAGGCCCGGATGATCAGGTCGGCCAGCTCACTGCTGAGCCTGCCCATGTCGCGATTCACCATCGCGGACGCCTTCTTCACGATCCCCAGCGCCCGGATCATCTCGCGCGGCATCACCTCGTTGCCAATGCCGAAATGCAGCAGCGAGCGGGATGTCTGCGCACCCCAGTAGACATCCGCGGGAACTTCAATCGTGCCCATGCTGTCGGACTCGGTTCGCGTGGCGGTCATGGATCAGTCCTCCTGTTTGACGGTAGGCAGGTACCAGTGCCATTGACGGGGACGCAACTGGCGTCAGTCTAGTGGGGACATGCAGAAACTACTAATTGACACTGACCCGGGCCAGGACATCGATGATCTCCTGGCCATCTGGTTCGCCCTGCTCCGGCCGGAACTGGACATCAGGGCAATCACCACCGTCACCTGGCCGAGCGATAGACGGGCGAGGCTTATCAAGCGGCTCCTGCGTTATCTTGGCAGAGTAGATATCCCGGTTGGCGCTGGAATGCAGCTTCCCCTCCGGCCAGTATCGGCCGACGAGTGGCGATCGCAGCAGGACCTTTCGCGCACAATGAATCACTATGCCTTCGCGCTGCCGGAGGCCCCTGAGGATGGTGGCCCATATGAGGATGCCATCAACCTGATTACGCGAACCGTGATAGCCAACGCCGGCAGCATTGCCATCGCCAGCATCGGGCCGCTCACCAACATCGCAGTGGCGCTGCGGCGCCGGCCGGAGCTTGCAGACATGATCCAGTACATCGCCCTGATGGGCGGCGAGACCGCCCTGCATCGCGCGGAACACAACATCTCCTTTGACTACATCGCCGCCGACATCGTGCTCACCAGCGGCATCCCGATCTACATGGGCACCTGGGACATCACCCGCCGCTTTGTCTTATCCATGGAAGACTGCCGCAGGATCAGCGGGTACGGCTCAGACCTGCACCGCGCCATGGGTGAAGCGATAAGGCTTTGGCATCCCGCCCAGAGCTGGAAACCCGGGCCGGTGATGTATGACCTTTTCCCCATGCTCCACGCCATGGGAGCCGGCTGCTACCAGACAAGGCCCATGGCGATAAAGGTGGAGACGGCCGGCCAGTCAACGCGGGGCATGACCATCGTCACGGCCGACGAACCAAATGCCCACGTAACCGTGGAGATCGACGAACAGCGCATCAGGCAGCTCTATTTTTCGACCATCTGCCCTTAGACTAGTGCCGATCAGGTCGCTGACCTTACTCCAGAGGCTTGACGAAAGCGGAAATTCTTCTTACATTCCCACCCGTCCTAAGCAGATAGCAACGCCCCCTTCGTCTAGTGGCCTAGGATATCTGGTTCTCAGCCAGAGGACAGGGGTTCGACTCCCCTAGGGGGTATTAGGTAGTTATTAGGGTCACCGCACCCTACCGCAGTCTCTCGAAAAGCCCCGCAAATCGCGGGGTTTTTCGTTTTCCGGGCTTCATCGTGCGGCAGGTTGCGACCGTCCGCGTGCGGTTGCTGCGTCGGATTTTGCGCCGCTTTTTGCGCCGCCTTCTCCCCATCCGGCCCGCCGGCAATCGCCCGCTCGAAATGCTCATCCGTCACTTGCAGGTAGTGCTTGGCCGCAATAGCCGACGAATTGCCGATCCAGGCGCAGACAACGTGAAGGGGGAAGGTTTCGGCCAGTTCGGTTTCCCGCGTCGCCCGCAGGTTGTGGAACAACTTGGGCCAGGGCTGCAAGCCGGCCCGCCGGATGATCCGCTCAAGCTGGGTCCGCAGATTGACAGCCCCATCCCGGCAGCGGGTAATAACGTATTCGCTTCCCGGCTTGGCTGCCTCAAAGGCTTCGCGCAGGTGGGGCAGCAGCTCGGGGAAAATTGGCACAAGCCGCGATGCTTTGCCTTCGTGATGCTCGGTCTTGGGGCTGCGCACCGTCATTCGGCTATTGGCCCAATCCACGTCGCCCCAGCGTAGCGCCAGGTGTTCGGATGGGCAGCGCAGGCCGGCGTAGCGGCTCAAGGCGAAGATCAAGCGCCACTCCGCATCGGGGCAGGCGGCCAGCACCTTTTCTGCCTCTTCCCGGCTCACGAAATACAGCCGGTCGGGGTTCGCCCCCACCGCGCACTTGATGCCGTCAAACGGGTTGCGGTGGACAAGTTCCCGGCGGATCGCGGCCCGGAAGTATTGCCGGGCGCGTCCGCAGATTCGCCGGACGGTGTTATCCGCCAGCCCCTTCCCCAGCAGGGCTAGGCGGAAGGCGTCGGCGTCGCCGGCCGTGATAGCGGCCAGGGGCTTGCCTTCGCCGAAGTAGTCCACCAGCGCCTTGCGGGCTTGTTTCAGATTGATAATCGTGCGGGGCTTGGCATCCACGCGCCCGGCAATGTAGGCGTCGATGAACGGCCCCAGCTTCGTCCCCTCGATGGCCGCCCGCCCCTTCACCAGCCCGGCCCGCGCCAATCGGTCATGTAGCTTGTCCCCGATGCCGCTCACCCAAACCGATGTTTCGCGGCTCACGGGCTGCCCGTTGATCGTCGCCGCTGCCAGGGCTTCAACATGCCGGCAGACTTGTTCCGCGTCGCGCCGGCTCGCCTTGCCCAGCCGCACCGTCTTGCGGCTTCCGTCGGCGGCCACGAATTGAATCCGCTTCCTGCCGTTGGGATCGTCAATCACGCTTGCCATACCTCACCGTCCTTTGCTCTTGCTCGCCTTGGCCTTCGCGGGCCGAATCGTGATTTCCAGCCCCAGCGCGTCGGCCAGGCGCTCCAGGTTGTCCACACTCAAGCCCGCTTCGCCGCGCATCAGGCGCGACAGGTGCGATTGGCTTATCCCCGTGGCCTTCCAAAGCCGGTAGCGGCTTTCGCCGCTCGCCTCAATCGCCTTGCGAAGCTCATCCAGCACGTTGCCCATGCCCGGCATCATACCTATGCTTTAATGCCATGCAAGCATCGTCTTTTTCACAACAGCCCCAATCCGTCCAATTCCGCCCGGTAGCGCGGGTGTACCCATCCCCGCCGGCCGTCGGGCGTGCAATACGGGACAAGCTGGGCCAGTTGCTTGGCTATCCGCCGGTCCAACTCCGCACGCTTCACCACCAGCGCCACCAGTTCGGGCTTGTGCATCTTCATCCGGCTGGCCAGGTCCGCCGTTACCTTTTCGCGGGGGCGGAAGCGCAGGTGTTCCCCGTTGGCCTTAAGCTGGATGCCCAGCGCATCCAGTTCCGCCAGCAGTTCCGCCGCGCTTCCGGGGGCTGGGGCGCTCATACTTGCCCCCAATCTTCCCCGTCGCCCTTCCCGCTATCGTGCCAAGATAAATCATCTTGGCACGTGCCTATCGT
>JAKORQ010000146.1 GCA_029777755.1 Planctomycetota bacterium | reverse complement strand
GCGTAGCCCGGCCGTTGCAGGCAGGCATGGCGATACAGGTCCTTGCGGAAGTTGTACTTGAAGATGCTCTTGAGGTGCTTGCGTATGGAGGCGGCGTTCTGCGGCGAATCGACGCCGTAGAGCTTTGCCATCCATGCGCCGATCACGCCGTCGGAGATGCAACCGCCGCCGTACTGATAGCGTGGTCCTTCCTTGCGGAGGATGTCGGCCAACTCCCTGTTGCCGCTGGCACGGGCGTTGGCGATGGACTGCTCGAAATCCTTGCCGGCGCGGAGCTGCTTCCACATCACCTTCTGGACATAGAACTGCCCGTTGAAAAGGTGCTTCTCCAGGTACTTCGCCGACTTGCGGGCCAGATTTCCATACACACGGGCGTCGTTCTTCTCGCCCAGGTACGTTGCCATCTCGGCCATCGCCTGCAGGGCACCGCAGTAGATGCTGGTGCACATGCCATCGGGGCCCCAGAACTCGATGTCGTAGGTGTTGTGATGCGGCTCAAACAGCGCGCCCTTGCGCTGCGGATCCCATGTCTGGATGCAGTAGTCGAGGCTGCGCTTCGCCAGCGGGTAGAGCCTTCGCAGGAAATCATCATCGCCGCAGATATGCCAGTCGCGGAACAGCTTGAGGATGCCGCCAAGCTGGCCGTCGGCCGCCGCGTGCCAGTTCTGGGGGGCTGGTCCCTCCGGCAATGCAGCGCGGAAGGCGACATGGCCGGTATCGTCCATGCTGCGCACAAGTTCCCCCTCGCGCAGCGTGCGCTCCAGCTCGGGGAACAGGTGCGGGAACGCCTGGGCGTAGTTCCACACGTGCGTGCAGGATCCATGGCAGCAGCCGCCCTGGCAGAAGCATCCCTCCCATCCCCACAGGTTGCCCTTGTCGGTGCGCAGCACCGTTGGGCTTTTCAGTAGCGCCAGGTTGAAGCCGATGGCCTCGATGATCGGGTCGGGGTAGGTCGAGCTGTACAGCGCATGGGTAAAGGCGCTGGTGCGATCCAGCAACGACTGGTAGTTCTCGTGCACGTAGTTGGCGACCGCGGCCGCGTCCTTCCACTGGGTGGCGTACCACGGATGCCAGGCGGGCTGATCGCCGCAGCAGCCATCCGCACAGTCGCAGGTCTTTACGGCGCCGACCGTCTCATGGACGTTGGGGAAGTACCAGGTGATGACGAAGGGCACCGTCACATGCTCGCCGGGCGCCAGCTTCAGCTTGACCAGTACCGAGCCGCCGTTTCGGCCATCGTACTCTCTGTCGCTGCCTTCATTCTCGGTGAAGCGCCCCTCGGACACCTCACGCCACAGCGCCGTGAGCGACTCAAACTTCCATGCCGGCGCCCGCAGCCACATCGCCTTGATCTTCGGCTTGTGCCCAATGACCGTCAGGCTGCCCGAGCCGAAGGTCTCCGCGTTGGGCGGATCGTTGTTGGTGAACAGGACGCCCTTGCCGGGGATGACCGAGTTTCGCCCGCTCTTCTCGCCCGCCTTGCCCTGCGCAAAGTGCGAAAGGTGATAAGACAGTTCGCACTCGATGGTCTTCTTGGTGGGGTTGTGCAGCGTGTACTGCATGATGGCGCAGGGGATGCCCGAGTTCTTCGCATCCAGCGGGATGAACGGGTTCCACCCGGTCACCTGCACATTCAGCGGAACTTCCTCATCGTCGAATAGTACGTGGCCGAAGGGATACTGCGCATAGAACTCCGCGTGGTCGAAGCGGGGCAGCCCCTCGTGGCCGCCCTTGCGGTAGCCCTGATTCTGCAGTCCCTGGTCGTACACCTTCTCAACCGGCAGCGGACCCTCGATCAGGCGAGTGATCGGCTTGCGCCCCTTGATGTGTAGCAGGGCGAAGGCCGCGATGCCATGGCTGTGGGCATCGGGCATGGCCGTGGTGTCCGGCTTGTTGCGGATGGAGAAATCTATCAGGCCGCCATGTCCATTGAGGCACATGCAGCCTGCCCCGATTCCGCCGATCGGCATGGCGATCTGCAGCAGGTTCTGCCCGAAGTAGTTGAATGCCTTTACCTGAATACTCATGTCTGCCTCCTAGGCCAGGCGCTGCTGCACAGGCGCAAGCGCCGGCAGGTTGCTGGTTGGACTGTTGAGATAGAAGTAGACGCAGCTGCACCAGTCGTCGGCGCGCTCGAAGCAGCCATAGCCTCCCGCCTCGGCGACCTTCTTCATGTCCACGGGGACGTCCCCTAGCGTGAGTTGCTTTCCGGCGACGTACAGCTTGGCGATCGTATCAGGCGTCCAGCACCCGATCTGCTGGATGGTGGCGCGGATCTCCTGCTGGAAGTAGATCGGGTCCGGTACGTGCAGGCGATAGAACCCGTAATGGAGATTGGGGTGGTCGGCGATGTGGCAGCCCTGGTATAGGTTGGCGTATTGTCCCTGTCCCCAGGCGGTGCCGATGTAGTCCTCGGTGCCTGTGCCGCACAGGGTCGGCAACTCCTGGTCACCATCGAGGTAAACCTTCACTTCACCTTCGCCCCACCAGGTGGTGAGCCATTCGCCGGTGTTTGCCTTCACGCCGAAGCAGACGCCCAGCAGCCTTCCCTTGCCGCTGACGCGCGGGAGGAACTCGTAGTCCTTCCGCGGCGTGGTGGGGTTCTGCCGGTTCCAGAAGGCATGGAAGTAAAGGACATCATCGTCGTGCCGGTCGCCGATGGTGAAGTTGATGTCGTAGAACACCATGTCGAGATCGGTGTCAGTCTCGTTGGTCAGCGTGACTCTCGCTCCCTTGCGGAAGGGCATGGGAATGCAGCAGTTGAAGCTGCGACCCTCGGGGCTGGAGAAAAGGGCGGACTGGAAGGTCGCCATCTTGCCCAGCACGTGGTTGAAGAAATCACCCAGCGGGCAGGAGACCGTGGGCTTGTCCGCCCCGTCCCAGTAGATCTCAAACTTCAGCCCGCGCAGCATCTTGGGGCTGCGGTCGTTGATGGTGATCCAGATGCGCCGCAGCGTCCCCGAGACGCCGCTGAGATTTGCCATTTCGCGGGTTTCACCGGCCTTCAGTGAAAACCACGCACTGCGTTTGCGGCCATCGTTGCCGCGCGTCGCCGCGCCCTTCTCCGCGGAGAAGTTCTCCGGGCTGGCCCATCTTGTCTGTACCCCTTCAGGAATCCGGTAGAGTTGATCCATAGATGTCTCCTTGATGTTGACGTGGCAATGAGGCTACCTGGTGCGGGGCACAAAGGAATGGCGGGGATTGGGATTGTGATGTATTTTCTTCCGGTAAGAACATGCGAGGCTTCAAACACTTCTTCGCCAATCCCATCCTCAAGTCCAAACGCCTGGTCATTCGCGGGATCGGGGTGCAGGAGCCGATGCCCCCGTCCATCATCAACCGCCCCCGCGGCACGGGCGATTACCTGCTCATGTACTTCTTCGACCAGGTCTGGGTAGCCGCCACCGAGATCCCCACCCGCCAGCAGCCGGCCGGCACCATGATGATCTGGACGCCGGGCAGATGGCAGTATTACGGCCGGGAAGAACATGGTTTCAGGCATTCATGGATGCATTGCGACGGGGCGATCGTGCGCGACATGCTCAAGGACAGCGGCCTGCCGCTGGGTACGCCCTTTCGCCTGGCCGATGCGTCGATCGTGGACCGGCACCTCCTGGCCATCCACGAGGAGCTTACCCGGCAGCCCGACCCGGATGCCATGATCGTGCGGAACCTGCTGGACAATCTCTGCCGGGGGATCTCACGTGAGATTCGGGCCGCCGATCGCCAGCGGCAGATACCGTCCGAATTTCTGGCGGTCCGTCACCTGATCGAGTCAGAATACGACCGCCCGCTGCCGCTATCCGAGCTGGCGGCACGGACCGGACATTGCATCTCCCACTTCTGCGAGCTGTTCCGTCGATATTTCGGCACCGCAGCGCATGAGTATCTCCTGCGTCAGCGCATGCACCAGGCGGCTTACCTGCTGCGCGACCAGAACATGGCGGTAAAGGAGGTTGCCCGGCGGGTGGGGTATACCGATGCCTACGCTTTTTCCAAGCGGTTCAAGGCCCATTTCGGCGTGTCGCCCACCGCCTTCCGCCGGCAGGAGCCTGCCACCGGTGGGGAGACTTAGGGAAATGGCCTGAGCGGTGCGACAGTATATTGAAGGGCGGCCGTGGCTCTGCAATGATGCTCAACAATGCGCAGGTGGCTCAAGCGAATCATCTCTGTGATCTTCATGCTGGCGGCGGCGATTCTGCTTATATTCGGCCCGCGCCCTGATGAAACGCCTGCCGGCGGAAAGGTGATCGTCCAGTACTGGGAGAAGTGGCCCGGCAAAGAGCGGGCCGCCATGGAGTCGATCGTCGACTGGTTCAATCGCACCGTCGGCGAGGAGAAGGGGATCTACGTCCAGTACCTGTCCATGAGCAACATCAACCAGAAGACGTTGGTTTCGACGGCCGGCGGCGTTCCGCCGGATGTTGCCGGGCTGTGGGATGTGGAGGTGGCGCAGTTTGCGTCGATGGGAGCACTGCTGCCGCTGGACGAGATGGCCGCCGCCCACGGCATCACTGAAGATTACTACAAGCCGGTCTACTGGAACGCCTGCCGGTACAACGGTGTGCTGTATGCCCTGATCAGTACGCCGGCTGCCACCGCGTTGCATTACAACAAGCAGATATTCCTTGAGCGGGCCGATGCCCTGCGGGCGGCCGGGCTGGATCCGGATCGCCCGCCGCGGACACTGCGGGAACTGGATGAATACGCCAAGGCGCTGGACGTGATCGAGACGCTGCCCAATGGAAGAAAGCACATCATCTCGGCCGGCTATCTACCCATGGAGCCGGGCTGGTTCCTGGCGCACACGGGATACTGGTTTGGGGTGAGCGTCTTTGACGAGCAGACACAGACGCTTCAGCTCAACCACCCGAAGATGGTTGAGGCGCTGGAGTGGATCCAGTCATACTCAAAGCGCCTGGGGGTGGAGACCATGGGCGAGTTCCGCTCAGGATTCGGGACCTTCAACTCCACCCAGAATCCTTTCCTCACTGGCATGGTGGCGATGGTGAAGCAGGGGCCGTGGATGGCCAACTATATCGAGCACCTCAAGCCGGAGATGAACCGCTGGAAGATGAGCAAGGAGCAGGAGGCCACTCTCCCCCGCGAGCAGCGCAAGCAGAACTACGCGTGGGCGGCGGCGCCGTTCCCCTCGGCCGTGCCGGGGTTGGAGAATGTCTCCTATTGCGGCTTCGACACTCTGGTGATTCCGCGCGGCGCCAGGCATCCGAAGGAAGCGTTCGAGTTCATCGCGTTCGTCAATCGCCAGGATGTGATGGAGCGGCTGAACACCCTGCACTGCAAGAACTCGCCCCTCACTAAGGTGAGTGACGAGTTCCTGGAGAATCACCCCAATCCATATATAGATGTATTCGAGCAGCTTGCCTCCAGCCCCAATGCCCGTGCGCTGCCCTCCATCGGCATCTGGCCCCAGGTCGCCGCAGAGTTGAACAATGCCATCCAGGAGGTCTATCTGCTGCGAAAAACGCCACAGCAAGCGCTCGATGACGCACAGCGGCGCTCCCAGTGGTTTTACAACCGATTCCTTGCCGTGCAGGAGAAGCTATCCCAATGAGCCAGCCGGTGGCGAGCCAACCCCCAGTCATACAGGAAAGTGCAGAGGCGCTTGTCCGCCAGCATGAGAGACGCCAGTTGGTCAAGGGACTGGCGTTCATCTCACCGTGGATAGTGGGGTTCCTCGGCTTTACGCTGCTGCCGATCCTGCTGTCGCTGTACTACAGCTTCTGCGAGTACTCGCTGCTGCAGCGGCCGGTGTGGGTGGGACTGCAAAACTACCGCGACCTGATGGCCGACCCGGTCTTCTGGCGGACATTGTGGAACACGGCGTACTTCGCGGCGTTCTCCCTGCCCGGGGGGATGTGCGTATCGGTGGGCCTGGCGCTGCTGCTGAACCAGAACATCCGCGGGCAGGCGGTCTACCGGACGATCGTCTTCCTGCCGTCTCTGGTGCCGATCGTGGCCTCCAGCATGCTGTGGCTGTGGCTGTTCAACGCCAAGCTGGGTCTGATAAACGGCCTCCTGATGAAGCTGGGAATCGATGGTCCGGGCTGGCTGACCGACCCCAACTGGGCGATGCCCTCACTTATACTGATGAGTTTCTGGGGCGTGGGGCATGCGGTGGTGATTTACCTCGCCGGCCTGCAGGATGTTCCACGCGAGCTGTACGAGGCCGCTGACATCGACGGGGCTACCGGCTGGGACCGGCTGTGGAACGTGACGATCCCGATGATCTCACCGGTGATTTTCTTCAACCTGGTCATGGGGATCATCGGTTCACTGCAAGTCTTTGCTACGGCGTACATTATGACGGGAGGCGGCCCGGCACGAGCCACCTACTTCTACACCATGTATCTGTATGACAACGCCTTTGTGTTCCTGCGGATGGGGTATGCCAGCGCAATGGCGTGGATACAGTTATTGATCATCCTGCTGCTGACGGCGGTTGCCTTCTGGACAAGCAAGCACTGGGTCCACTACCAGGGAAAATAGGAAAGCTGGCCGGCGGTGTAAATTTGGCGGGCTGAGGTGCAATAACTTATCCTGCAACGGCGGCAACGGCTTGACTCCCCCCGCAGAGGGGTTATGCTTCCCTATGTCAAACTTGGCATTGCACAAGGCATAGATTCGTCATCTTCGAAGGATCTGCCCCGTTATTTTGCAACCGAAGCGAGAACGGGGGAGGTTCTTCTTGCGTTTTGCGCGTAACGCCTTGACTAACTTTAGTTAGTAACTAGCTTGGCCAGGTTTCGAGAGTTAATTCCCGGGTGCCGAGGAACCGTGGTGGCGTCCGGTTCAAGCCGCTTATTTGACAAACGAGCGGCTTGTTTTGTCGGCGGACAGTCTTCGAGGACCCGTAGCACAAAGGAACAGCTGATGCTCGTGCGAGAAGTTCGTGATTTCAGCAAGCGTGGGGATGCACTGCCGATCCCTGATCTAATTCGAGTTCAACGCGAGAGTTATGCAAGGTTTCTTCAGAAGGATGTCGCGCCTTCTGAGCGGAAGAATGAGGGCCTCGAGGCGCTGTTGAGGGAAGTTTTCCCCATCGAGAGCTACGACGGCAATCTCAAGCTGGAGTACGTCAGCTACGATCTTGGCAAGCCCCGCTACACGATCGACGAGTGCCGGGCGCTGCGCCTTACCTACGGGATGCCTTTCCGCATCACCGTCCGCTTCAGCCGCAAGGACAAGGACGAGGTGATCGAGGATGCGATCTACCTCGGCGAGATCCCCTGCATGATCGGCGGCGGCGAGTTCATTGTGAACGGTGCCGAGCGCTGCATCGTTAATCAGCTTCACCGCTCCCCGGGCGTGGATTTCCTCATTGAGGAGCAGGAAGGCGACCGTCCGCTGCACGGCTTCCGCGTTATCCCCGAGCGCGGTTCCTGGATCGAGTGCTCGGTGACCAAACGCGACGCCCTCGCGGTGCGCATCGACCAGAGCAGCAAGATTCCCGCCACCACCTTCCTGCGTGCCCTCGACGCCAAGTACGGCACGACCGAGGCAATCCTCAACGAGTTCTACCAGATCGAGAACATCAAGACGACGCAGCTGCAGGCTACCTACTACGCGGCGGCGACCATTATCGACAAGGAAACCGGCGAAGAGCTGGTGAAGGCCGGCGCCCAGATCGGCCCGGCCCTGGAGAAGATCCAGGCGTCCGATCTGAAGACCGTCGCGGTCATCACCAAGGTCACTGACCCGCTGATCCTCAACACCATCGCCGAGGACAACGCCAGCACCCACGAGGACGCCCTGCTGCGCATCTACGCACGCCTGCGTCCGGGCAACCCGCCGCAGCTTGAGAAGGCCAAGACCCTGTTCGAGGAGAAGTTCTTCGACGAGAACCGCTATCGGCTTGGCCGCGTCGGCCGGTTCCGCATCAACCGCAAGTTCGACCAGAACGTCTCCGAGGACGAGATGATTCTGCGCAGCGAGGACTTCGTGAACTCCATGAAGTACATGATCAAGCTGCGCAACGGCGAAGGGTATGTCGACGACATCGACCACCTGGGCAATCGCCGCCTCCGCACGATCGACGAGCTGGCGGCCGACG
>JAKORQ010000145.1 GCA_029777755.1 Planctomycetota bacterium | reverse complement strand
CCGATGAGCGCCCCGACAAACATCGCCAGCATCCCCGCCACGAACCACTGGCCGATCAGCACCGCCGCCACGAAGAACATAGTTGCACAGACAGCGGCCACGCCGGCCGACAGCCCATCCATATTGTCCAGGAAGTTGAAGGCGTTGGTAATTACCGTGATCCACAGGACGGTCAGCACAATCGACGGCCACTCACCCAGCACCGTGAGGATGCGGAAATCGCCATGCCAGACCACCAGCGCGGCCGCCGCCAGTTGCACCACCAGCTTTCCGTACGGGCCCAGGGCCTTGACGTCATCAATCAGCCCCATGGCATGCAGCACAAACAGCGCCAGCAGGAAGCGCAGCAGCATGGGAGTCTGCATCACCACCCCGCCGGCATAGTCCTCCAGCCCTGACGGGTACCACCCCCAATGTGCCCCGGCCAGTACCGCCAGCAGAGGCAAGGTGATCGCCCAGAATATCGCGACGCCACCGCCCAGCGCCTTGGGATTGGTGTGGATCTTCCGCCCGCCGGGCTTGTCGACAAACCCGATCACGGGGGCAACCTTCTTCATGATGAAGGTCCCAACCCACGCCAGGCCGAAGCTGAGCAGAAACACCAGAACGATGCCGGAGATCTTGGCAGATAGCATGCGGATTTGAGGATAGCTGAGCGATACGTCAATACAAGCAGAGAACCTGGGGCATATGGCGGTGTTTCAGGAAGGCTGGCCGGCGGTTCCGGCGTGAGGACGGCTGCATCGCGCCAGGGATTGATGCGCGGATCTGTCGCCTGATCGTCCTGATCGCGCCGCGCGCTATTCCGACGCCATCGTCTGGATCGCCTCGTCCACCTCACGGGAATCGTAGACGCCCAGTTCTTCCAGCGCCAGCAGCGCCGCCTTCTGCTCTGCCTGCTTCTTGTTCGGCCCCCAGGCGCTGCTGAAGCGCCGGCCATCGATGCAGACGCAGACCTCAAAGCACTTGGAGTGATCCGGCCCCTTCTCATCCAGCAGTTCGTACATCGGACCGCAGCCCAGCACCTTCTGGGCGTGCTGCTGTAGCACCGCCTTATAGTTCTGCTGGTGGGCCGAGGCGGCCAGTGTGTCGATCTTCGAGCTCATGGTGCGGAGCACAAACTCCTTCACGCACTCGAACCCGGCATCAAGGTAGATCGCGGCCACGATCGCCTCATAGACATTGGCCGCCAGCGAAAGCGGCATAGACTCGCGCGAGCTGATCCCCTTGCCGATGATCAGCACTTCCTGCAGCGCCAGTTCCAGCGCCACCTCACTGCAGGTTCGTCGCGACACGACCGCCGACTTGATCTTGGTCAGCTCTCCTTCCAGATGCTGAGGAAATCTGCGATACAGTTCCTCACAGACGATCATGTCCAGCACGGCATCGCCGAGGAACTCCATGCGTTCGTTGCTGTGCAGGCGACTGTCGGCGATTGACGCGTGTGTTAGCGCCTCCTTGAGGAGCTGCGGGTTGCGGAATGTATGACCAATCGCTTTTTCTGCTTTCGCCCTGGTTTCTTCAGTCACTGGTCAACTCGCTTGTGTGAAATGGCAGACTGATTTGCCGGCGGTAGACTTGCATCGGAGTGCGGATATCGGCGATCGGGAAAAGTGCTCACATCGCTCGATCGGCGATAACTGAACTCCACCTGTGCCAGCGTCTAGTCTGCCTGATCCAATAAAGAATTATGCGATGCCGAAGCTGGCTGTCAAACGGAACAATCCGCACAATTCCGCAGCGCGAGGTGGCTAATGTTGCCTGAGGGGGAGCTTCCGCATGATTCGCCTGGGGCTGGTAGGTTGCGGCAACATGGCTCACTGGCATGCTCAGCAGTTGCTGAAGGTGCCGGAACTGAGGGTAACAGCCCTCTGCGATCCATTTGCCTTGCGAACGGCCGAGTTCCGCGAGAGGTTCTTCAACCAGGCGCAGGAGTACGAGCATTACGAGAAGATGCTGGAATCGGCCGAGCTGGATGCCGTGCTGCTGGTGACTCCCCATGCGCTGCACTATCCCCAGGCTATGCAAGCCATGCAGCGCGGACTGCATGTCCTGTGCGAGAAACCGATGGTGACCAACTCCGAGCAGGCATACGAGCTCTGGCGCACTTCTGTGAAGACCGGGATGCTGCTGGGAATCGCCTTCCAGTCACCATACACGGCCGAGTTCGGTTACCTCGCCGACCTGCGCGACGCCGGCAAGCTGGGATCGCTGCAGAATATCGCCGGCTACGTCTCACAGAACTGGTACCGCTCGTCGGCCGGCAAGTGGCGGCAGGATCCGCTGGTCTCCGGCGGCGGTTTCATCTACGACACCGGCGCCCACATGCTCAACGCCATCATGTGGCTGACCAACAGCCCGGTGATCGAGGTCAACTGCTACATCGACAAGGCCGACACCGCGGTGGACATACGAGGCTCGGCCGCCTTTCGCTTTCAGAACGGCGCCTTCGGCTCAGTAACGATGGCTGGCAACACTCCGATGTTCCGCAGCGAGATCAGCATCTTCACCGAGCGTTTCCTGATAGTGACCGACCAGTACGGCTCGCGCCTGGACATGTTCGATGGCAATGGCAGCAGGTTCTATCCCCACGTCCCCCACCAGGCCCACCCTGCCGCCGGCTCGCCCCACCTCAACTTCGCCAACGCAATCCTGGGAAAGGAAAGACTCCGCGCCCCTGCCCGTTGCGGCGTCCTGCTCTCAGCACTGATGGACGCCATGTACGAATCGGCCAACCTCGCCACGCCGATCAAGGTAAACCCTGTCCCGGACCAAATCTCCGGTTAGGCATCCCAAGAGATGAAAACTGCAGGAGAGGGGACTCGAACCCCTACGCCTTGCGGCACTGGCTCCTAAGACCAGCGCGTCTGCCAATTCCGCCACTCCTGCGACCCAAAGAAGGCGCGCTAAGAATACCAGTGATTGGCATAGTCGACAATTGGCCGTAAGGTGCTCTAAGAGAAGTGCAGGACTGCGCACGACTGATTGACCCGCCCGCGAGTTAGGGCAGACTCAACACGTTGCATCATGCTGCCCTGCGAAAACAAAAAACCCCGCGATTGGCGGGATCTACTGGAGCCACGGGGAATCGAACCCCGACTTTCTGAATGCGATTCAGACGTCATCCCGTTAGACTATGGCCCCGGGTGCAAACTAGAGGCGGTATTCTAGTATTCCGCCGCTAACCGTCAAGTTGAGCCGGTTGGTCCTCAAATTCTACCACGGTTTCACGTTTTGCGACCATTGCTGCTTCGCCCGTTGCGAAACTGGCCGGCATGCGTTATCCACATCGCCCATATGATGACCCTCGACGAAATCAGGAAAAACCTGCAAACCACCGGGCAGCAGTCGGTCTTGCGCTTCTTCGACCAGCTCGACGCAGACGGCAAAGCCCGCTTGATCGCACAGCTTTCCGAGCTGAACTTCCAGAGCCTCCCCTGGCTCATCGAGAAGTACGTTCGAGGGGCATATAACCCTCCCCTGCCCAGGGACATTCAGCCGATCTCGGCCTACCCGCGCGAGCCGCGCAATGCCGAGCAGAAGGCGCTTTACCAGCGAGCCAGAGAGCGCGGCATCCAGCTCCTGAAGGAAGGGAAGGTCGCCGCGTTCGTGGTGGCCGGCGGACAGGGAACGCGTCTTGGATACGATGGTCCCAAGGG
>JAKORQ010000144.1 GCA_029777755.1 Planctomycetota bacterium | reverse complement strand
CCCAAGCCCTGGAGGCCGTGCTCACCGCATTGCCCGAAGAGGTGCCCGGCATCGTGGTGGTCCAGCACATGCCGGCCGGCTTCACCGACATGTTTGCCCGGCGGCTCGATGGCCTCTCCAGCATCCGCGTCCGCGAGGCGAAGCACGGCGACCGGATCGAGCCCGGTCTGGCCCTGATCGCACCGGGCGGGCGCCATCTGCAGCTGGCCCGCGATGGCCGGGGCTATTTCGTGAGCGTGGTCGACGGCCCGCTGATCAACCGCCACAAACCCTCGGTGGACGTGCTGTTTCGCTCGGTGGCCCGCATGGCCGGCGGCAACGCGCTGGGCATCATCATGACCGGGATGGGTGACGACGGCGCCCTCGGCCTCAAGGAGATGCGCGACGCCGGTGCCTCGACCATCGCCGAGGCCGAGGAGACCTGCGTGGTCTTCGGCATGCCCAAGGAGGCGATCCAGCGCGGCGCCGTCGAGGCCGTGCGGCCCCTCCACGAGATCGCCGCGGGCCTTGTCAGCTGGAGCCGGGCGCCGCTGCGTCAGGATTGAGGCCGGCGGCCTGGAAGCCTCTGCAGCGCGTGGGATACAGCATCACCGCCTCCGGCGACATGACGATCTGCATGAGCCGCCAAGCACCACTGGAAGCCACCAGGCGGCCGACAACCGAATTTCATGAATCATGGTGAGCGGTTGCTGCACTTCACAAATCCGTCTGCACTGGAGGGGTAACAACTTCTGCCTCCCCAAGAATCTCTTTCCGCGTAACTTCAAATTTATCCTGCATTGATGGCGTTTGTATCCCTTTGGCACTGTAGCCGACATAGCTAGCCATCACTGGATTGCCGTTCTTTAGCTTGAACGTAGAGACCTCATACTTTCCTTTCATGTCCAGCGCTGTCCGTATCCAGATCGGTGTATGCGCAGAAACATTCTTCGCGCGCGTTTGGACGAAAAGGCGCTTTCCGCCCTCCCCATGCAGACATATCCCCTCATTGTTCGGCAGTGTTTCTACTGTCCCGCATGGATATGGCCACCACTGGGGAGTCACCCTCTTGCTCTTGCGCCTGTTCTTTTTCGCTCCGACATTCTTAGGAAGGAGCGCCTTCAGTACTTCCTGAGTGCTTCCGGAAAGATGTCTCGTTAAGTTTTTTGCTGTGCATGGATGCTTGGACCATGGTGGCCCCAGTTCGTCGAAGAAGACAGCGCCCCCATCGGGAGAGCGATAAAAGAACACTTTGCTTTGGCATACAGGGCACCTTGCGTTCGGGATTGTGTGGCTACTTGGGCGACTCCAATCCGGACTTATGTTTGGCCGCCAAGGATCATGATTTACTCCGCCCCAACCACATTCGCAAGCTGGAGGATGCCCGTAAGCGTTGCAGGACATATATCTAATCTCCTTAATTCAATCAACCTGATCGACATCCAGCTAACTCGTGAGTTCAGGCTCTACACCATCCAGTGAGAAATCAGGAGACTACCTCATATCAATCGCCCAACTTAGGCACCCTCCACACCCGGTCACAGCCCCAGCTCGCCCCACATCGCATCGACACGCTGCTTCACCGCCTCGTCCATCACGATCGGGGTGCCCCACTCCCGGTTCGTCTCGCCGGGCCACTTGTTGGTGGCGTCGAGGCCCATCTTTGAGCCCAGGCCGGCCACCGGGCTGGCGAAGTCGAGGTAGTCGATGGGGGTGTTGTCCACCAGCGTGGTGTCGCGGGTGGCGTCCATGCGGGTGGTGAGGGCCCAGATGACCTCCTTCCAGTCGCGGATGTTCACGTCCTCGTCCACCACGATGATGAACTTCGTGTACATGAACTGACGCAGGAAGCTCCAGATGCCGAACATCACCCGCTTGGCGTGGCCGGGGTATTGCTTCCTGATGCTGACCACCGCCAGCCGGTAGGAGCAGCCCTCGGGCGGCAGGTAGAAGTCGACGATCTCGGTGAACTGCT
>JAKORQ010000143.1 GCA_029777755.1 Planctomycetota bacterium | reverse complement strand
TGTGGGTGTCGTTCCAGAAATGCTCGTACAGGCCGATGCGATCAACTTCCTGGCGCTTGAGGATCCTCGCGGTGCGCTCTTTACCCGTAAGCTTGGACATGGTTCACCACCTGAAGTCGAAAATGTTACTGTTGCCCTTGGATCGCTGAGCGTACTGAAGCAAAAGAGCAGTGTCAGCACATGGATGTCCGATATGCCTGAATTTTGCGCCAGCCAGCTACGCGGCTGATCTTTCGTCCATGTGCTGATGCAGTTCCCCCGAAGGTGGAGCGAAAGCGTTGACCTCAGTTGAGGCCAAGCCGCTCCAGGTGAGGTTGAGCAGCTCTAGTTAGCCATCTGGGTTTCGCGCAGCACCAGCAGTGATTGCTCGATCTGTGCGGAACGGGCCGCGCCCTGCCCGCAGACGACCTGGACGTCGGCCGGCACGAACATGGTGCCGGTTACTATATACTGGCCGGAGAGTATCCATGCATGGTCATGGGTAGGGGCGATGATCTCGCGGTATAGGCGCGAACCCAGGGTTTCCACGAAGGTTTCATTCTTCCGGACGGGGATGCCGGCATAGCTGTGGACCAGGCGGTAGCGGAATCCGCCGCATATGTTGCACACCTGGCTGGAGTTGGACACGCGGTAGGGAATAACCGTCGCCCCGACGATCAGTATGGCGCAGGTGAACATGATGGTGGCGGCGAGGTTCCCGGGGGTGAGCAGGAGGGTGAATCGACGAAATCGACGCGGGCGGATACTTCCGCCGTGGCCGTGCGCACGCGCGAAGATGCGGCAGATCAAGCTCCTCATGGCGACGCTCAGATGTGAATGAGCGCTCTCGCGTTGGCCGCCGGTAGACGTGATTGCCGGCCGGCCCTGCTTAACAATACCGCACGGGGGCGGGGACAGTCACCTGTTTTCCTCACCTGATCTTTACTGTCGCGTCCGGTCGCTCACACGCGGGAAGAACGCAAGAGACAGAAACCGAAAGAAAATCGTTGATCCGATAAATTTATCGCTGTAAATTTACTGGAGCAAAAGATCATGTCCCCGCGTACCTCAACTTCTCTGTCCACCGTGGCAAGGGATACCCTGGCCAGAAGGGTGCTTCTTCGCGGCAGTTGCACGCGCGTGGAACTGTGCGATGACACGGGGCTTTGCGCCGCCTCGGTGACTAACCACACACGATGGCTGCTGAAGCAGGGGTTTCTCACATCCCGGCCGATCCGCGTGCCGTCGGTGAATCGCTCGGTGGATGAGCTGCGCGTGAATGCCTCGCGAGGCACCGCGCTGGCAATACACGTGCGCCGCGACCTGGTGGAAGCGCAGGTGATACAGCTTGATACGCATGTGCTGAAGGAGTTCTCTGCCCCGGTGGCTGCCGCGACCCAGGCGGCCGTGCTGTCGGCCGTCTGCGCCGCGGTGGAGAAGGCGCGGGAATGGGCTGCTTCTGAGGGGTATGCGATCGACCTTGCGGGGATGAGTATCAGCGGGACGGTGGCATCTGAAGACGGCGTGGTTTTTGGCGTTGATGGCATACCGCAGTGGCGCTCCTGCCAGCCGCAGCAGATTCTGCCGACACTGGCGAACATCCCGGTGATGCATGTCTGGACGCAGGTGATGTGCAAGATGATCGGGCTGTCATCGACCTGCCGTCGTGAGGACAGGGTCGGTTACGTGGAATTCATCGGGAGAAGCTTTCACGTTGCATCGATGCGGGCGGGGCAGGTTCGTTACGGGCTGCACGGCTCCACCAGTGCGTTTCTACATGTGTCGGTCAGGGACGAGGGGCCCATCTGCTATTGCGGGCGGCGCGGATGCCTGGCGGATCTGCTGGAGTCGGATCGGCCGATTGATGAGCACCTGCTGGCCGATACGTTCATCGAGGCGCTGCGGCAACTGAAGGTGGACGCGATCGGGCTGGAGTGGCAGGGGGATAGTGCATGGCTGGAGAAGCGGCTCGAGGATTCGGGATTCACGGTATACGGCATTTCTGACGGAAGGGGCATGGCGCTGCGGGGACTGTCGCTGCTGACGGCCGGGGCGCTGCTAAGCCAGAGGATCGCAGAGGACGCACGTCGAAAAGCCGGGACAAGAAGTGCGGCGCGCGGGCGTAACGGCAAGCGTGCGATAGGCAGAGGATAGCCCGGGAGGGCACATAAGGAGGCCTGAGAATGATGCGAGCGAAAAGTGTTTTGCAGATGGCAGTGGCGGCGGTGGCGTCGATGGCACTGGTTCACAGCGCCTCGGCCGGGACGATCGTGGAATACTTCGACTACGGATCGGCCAGTGGCACCAATCTCACCGGCCACGGTGGCAAGGATGGCGACTGGAGTACCGGCTGGGAGCCAGCCGAGGCCACTCCTGACTATTACCCCAACGTCAACCTGACCTACGACGCCATCGGCTACAGCAACGACGGAAACGGACCCAACACCGGCGCCGTTGGCGCCGATGCCGGCGGCGGATCGGCCGGCTCCAAGGCCAAGCGCGGCATCACCTACCCGGGCTACAAGGGGACGGTGTGGATCAGCGCCCTGGTGAAGGTGGCAGATAATTCATCCGATGCCCTTTTGTGGCTGGGCGGCTCGAACTCCAACAACTTCGTTGCCATCCGTGGGAAGGACCTGGTCCTGCGCTATAACGGCGTGGATAGCAAGACGGCCGCACCGGTCATTGCCGACCAGACGAACCTGGTCCTCGTGAAGGTGGTGGTTGGCGAGGGTAGCGCACCCGACAGCGTGGATTTCTGGTTCAACCCGGATCTCTCGCAGGGGGAGCAGGGGCTGCCTCAGCCGGCGCTGTCGGGCAGTGGCAGCCACATCTTCGGCATGGCCGACGGTGACTACCTGGACCTGAGCGCGGTTCAGGTTTCCCTGGCGAAGGTTGGCTCATACATCGATGCCATTCGTATCAGCAATGACGCCGATGGCTTCATGAAGGTGACGGCGGTACCGGAGCCGGCCGTTGCGGGATTGGCGGGGGTTATCAGCCTCGGGGTGCTGGGTCGACGTCACCGCTAGGTAAAGCAGACCCGGGCAGATGCCATCCCGGGAAAGGAATGCCATGGAAAACAAGCAAAAGGGATTCACACTCGTCGAGCTACTGGTGGTAATCGGGATCATCGCACTGCTGATCTCGATACTGCTGCCCTCGCTGAGTCGCGCACGCGAGTCGGCCAACAGGGTGGTCTGTGCCAGCAACCTGCGGCAGATCGGCCTGGCCACCATCATGTACGCCGATGCCCACAAGGGCTCGCTGCCGCCGGCGATCGACACGGCGGTGTCCACGACCTATCGCTGGGCCCGATTGATTCAGCCCTATTTCGCGCCCGGCACGGAATATGGCACGACGGCCGGCGCTGATGACGCGGCCCGTACGCGCTACTTCCGTTGCCCCAGCGATCCAATCGACTTTGCGCTTTCCTCCTCGACCCAGCAGCCGCTGACGGACAGCGCCCGCTGCAGCTATGCCTGGACGCGGCAGGTCGGCGAGGACACCGATGTGGACGTGGAGAGCGCGCCGAACACCTCCAACGGCACCAGGAACATTCGCACGTATCGCATCGTCCGCATCAAGGACGCGTCCAGCACGCTGCTCGCGGCCGACAACTGGAACATCTACAACAACGTCCGCTACGAGTCGCGCACGCTGGGGATTAATGGTGCGGAGCTTCGTCCTCGCGCAGGCAAGGAATGGCATGAGAACGGCGGGGCCAACATGCTGTTCGTGGATGGCCACGTGGAGATGCACCGCTTTTCCGAAGTGCGCCGCCTCGGCATGACCGAGGGTACGGTGAAGTACGAGATGCCGTGAGTTGTTGGCCGACACCGCAGATCCGCGAACCGGAGGTGCCCCGAGAGATGCGCTTATTCTGGCTACCTGTTGTTGCGCTGCTGATGAGCGTGGCGGTCGCCTGTGCCGCTGAAGTGCCTGTGAAGAAAGAGATGTTTGTAGTGAAGATTTCGAGTGATCGAGTAGGGCGGTTTTTTACTCCTGATGAACCAATTGAGCTGGTTGTAAATGTCAGCGGCGGAGAGTCCGAGTCACGACAGCTTGAGGCAGATATTCAGCTTCTCGATTTCGATGGCCGGACTGTCGCGCTTAAGCAGCAGGCAGTCGAGCAGGGAGCAGTTGCGCTTCGCTTTGATTCCCCGGGAGAGGGGTTCTATCGAGCCTCCGTAACTGTCAAGGCAGACGGCCAGGAGATCGGGCAGGCGCAGGCATCGATCGGTGTCGTGCCGGCGGCCGAGGAGCGCGAGACATTGCAGGAGTCACCCTTCGGTGTGATCGGCGCGCTCAATCGCGCGCCTACCGATGAGTTGGAGACCCGGGTGCAGCTCATGGCACGCGCCGGCATCCGCTGGGTGCGCGAAGGATTCCTGTGGGACCGCATCGAGCCGGTGGAGGGGCAGCAGAACTGGGAGCATTTCGACCGGCTGGTCGACACCTGCCACCGCTATGGCATCGATGTCCTGCCGGTGTTGGCGTATGGAACCCGGTGGGCCTCCACCGCGCCGCAGGACAAGAAGGCCCGCACGACCATGCCGCGCCTGGAGGAGTGGCGCAAGTACCTGGAGGCGGTGGTTACGCGATATAAGGGTCGCATCCATGCCTATGAGGTGTGGAACGAGCCTAACTCAATCACGTTCTTCCAGGTCGCGCAGGGTGATTCGCAGGCAAAGAAGTACGCAGAGCTGCTCGCCTTCTCGTATGGCATCATCAAGGGGATCGATCGTGATGCCCGCGTACTCAACGGTGGATTTACCCCCAAGCACTGGGTCAAGGAGCGGCCGGACCTGCATGAGGCGCTGTTCATGCAGGAGATCTATGACTATAGCCCTGTACCGTTTGACGTGGCCGCGACCCATCCGTACACCTCGCCCACTGCCTCCACCACCAATCGCCAGACTACCGACAAGCTGGAACACCTGGCTGGCTTCGTACGCGACGTGGTGGTTGAGAAGGGGGAGGCGGCCAAGCCGATGTGGTTCACCGAGTACGGCGTGCCGATCCAGGAAGGGGTCATGACCGAGGAGCGGGCGGCCGACTATGCCGTGATTGTCATGGTCCATAGCCTGTCGATGGGCTACGTGGAAAAAGCATTCCTCTACAACCTCCGCAACGACGGCACCGACCCGAAGGACAAGGAGCAGAACTTCGGCCTCCTCAACCACGACCTGTCCCCCAAGCCGGCGTACTTTGCCTATCGCAATCTGATCAGGCTGCTGGAGGGGGCTCGTTTTGTTGAACTCCAGCGAGCGGATGGCGTGGCGAAGTATGTGTTCGAGTCGCCGGCCGGGCAGGTGCTGGTGCTGTGGTCGGAAGATGATGAGTCGCGCGAGGTTTCCATCGAAGCGGCATCGACCGAGGTGTTCGATGTCATCGGCAGGCGCGCATCCCTCGCGGCCGGCCAGGGAAAGGTGACGGTCACGCCATCCCCACGCTTTGTGGTGATCACGAGATAGCCGAACCGGCAACAGGGTTGCGATACTCAAAGGTCTGGTAAAATCAGGCGACGCGGGTGCAGCATGGCGCTGCTTCCCGCGTCGCTGTTTTTTTGAACGTGACACCTGTCTTGCCGGAGAACCACAAAATGAGCTCGACTGCCAGTGACCAGGCCACCAGACCGGAGACGCATTGCGATGAATCACGCGTCCCCGAGTACACCCTGCCCGATCCGCTGATCGACAACGCCGGGCGGCCGGTGACGTCGGCGGAGCAGTGGATGTCCTATCGCCGGGCGGAGATTCTCGAACTGTTCCGCACATACATGTATGGGCACTCGCCGCAGCGTTCGCCGGTGCGGGCGACGCTGGTGCAGGGGCCGGTGGTGGCGCTGGATGGACTTGCCATCCGCCGAATCGTGCGCGTGGAGGTGACCGACGGTCCCGACCCCGCCTACGCCGACCTGCTCATCTACACGCCCAACAGGCCCGGCAAGCACCCGGTATTTCTCAACCTGAGCTTCTGGGGCAACCACAGTGTCAGCATGGAGCCGGACATTCCGCTCTCCACCAAGTGGTATCGGCCGACTGAGAACGGGCTGGTGATAAACAACCGTCCCACAGAGAAGTCGCGCGGCTTACAGGTGCGCCGCTATCCGCTGGACCTGATCCTTTCCCGTGGGTACGGGCTGGCGACATGCTATTACGGCGACTTCGAGCCGGATGACCCGGAAGGCTGGAAGATGGGCGTGCGAGGAAAACTCCAGCCGCCGGGCAAACCGTTCGGCCCGTCCGACTGGGCAGCCATCTCGGCCTGGTCATGGGGACTGTCGTGCGCCATGGACTACCTCGAGACTGACGAGCATGTCGATCCGTCCAAGGTCGCGGTGATAGGGCACTCGCGCTTGGGCAAGGCGGCCCTGTGGGCCGGGGCCCAGGACGAGCGCTTCGCATTGGTCATCTCCAATTGTTCAGGAGAAGGCGGGGCGGCCATCTCGCGGCGCTGCTTCGGCGAGACGGTTGCCGCCATCAACTACCTTTTCCCTCACTGGTTCTGCGAGAATTTCAAGAAGTTCAGTAACAACGAGGCGGCGTTGCCGATCGACCAGCATGAACTGATTGCGCTGATTGCTCCCCGCCCGGTCTACGTCGCCAGCGCCAGCGAGGATCTCTGGGCCGATCCCAAGGGTGAGTTTCTCGCCGCATATCATGCCGAGCCTGTCTATCGGCTGTTCGGCAAGACGGGGCTGGGTCGGGTGGACTTCACCTTTGAACGCGGAGTGCAGGATCTGCCGCCGGCCGAGCGGCCGATGGGGGATACCATTGGCTATCACATGCGCATCGGGCGGCATGACATCTTGCGCTACGACTGGGAGCAGTACCTGAACTTCGCCGATCGACATTTCGCGCGAAATCAGTAGCTGCTGAAAGGCACGATGGTCGGGGAACTATCCACGTCTGTGGTCGGGAACGAGAGATGCCGCCAGCGACCACTGGCCGTGGTGGTTCTTCTGCTGCTCACCTTCGCGGCGTTTGGCAGGACACTGCTGACAGGTGAGTGGATCTCAGACGATTACCCGTTCATTTTCAACAATCCCAGCGTCTTCGCGGGGATGGATATTGAGCTGCGTCAGCTTGCGCTGGCGTGGTGGGAGCCGGTTGCCTCGCTGTACGTGCCGGTGGCGTGCAATGCCTGGTGGCTTATCTCAGTGCCTTCACGCGTGCTATCGGATGGGAACATCCATCCCTTCCCGTTCCACCTGGCGAACCTGCTGGTCCATTGGTCCAACAGCCTGCTGGTGTTCGCCATCGTCAGGCGGTTTGTGGATGCGCGATACGCTCTGGTAGCGGCTGCGGTCTTTGCCGTGCATCCCATCCAGACGGAGGCGGTCAGTTGGGCATCGATGCTCAAGGATCTGCTGGCCGCTACGATGCTGTTCTCATCGATGCTTCTTTATCTGCAGATGCACGAGCGAACGGACACACGCGCGTGCTACCTCGCGTCACTGCTGCTGGCGTGGTTCGCCACCATGTCCAAGCCGGGGGCGGTGGTGATCGGCCCGTGCCTGCTGATCCTTGAATGGCTGAAGGGAGAAACGAGCTTCAGGCGGGCGGCCATCAGGGTTATTCCATTCTTCCTGCTGGCGATACCGGCGGCCATCATCACGCTCCAAGTGCAGCCTGCGACCGAGATATGGGAACCTCCGATCCTGCTGCGGCCATGGGTTGCCGCCTATTCAGTCGTCCACTACCTCTGGACGCTCATCTTCCCGGTCGGGCTGACCTCCGACTACGGCATCAAGCCGCTGTGGATCGTCGTGTCGGATGCGGGGATCATCGCCACGCTGATCCTGGCCGGGCTCCTGGCGGGCATACTGCTCCTGCCCCGGCGGCATCGCAAGATGACGCTCGCCTGCCTGTTGCTGATGGTCATTGCGCTCGCTCCCGTGCTTGGCTTCAAGCGCTTCGCGTATCAGCTCTTCTCCACCGTGGCCGACCACTACTTCTATATGCCGATGTTGGCGGTCGTGCTGCTTATCGGGTACGCGCTGCAGGCAATGGGGCGGCGGGGGCTGGTGGTGGCTATGTGGTTGCTTGTGCTGGTCTTCGCGGGTGCGAGTTTCGTGCAGACCAGGTATTGGATGACCAACCGTGCCATTGTCGACCGCGCCATTGAGACAACACCTGGCACGCTGATGTACGCCGATGAGTCGACCAGTGAGCAGGAGCGCTACGCGCTGGCGGCACGATTGCTCCTGGCGTACCCTGAATATCAGTATGGCTGCAAGATCATGATGCAGATCTGCCTCGATCGCGGAGACCTGGATGCCGCGCTCATCTACGAGCAGCGCCTGGTTGATCGCAGTGTTACCTACCTGCCGGAGGAGCGCGACACGGCCGAGCAGTGCGCTTACTTCGCCATGCGCCTGCTGGACGCGGGGCAGATTGATAAGGCGCGCCGTTACGCCAGCTTCGCGAGCCGTCACCCCAACCTTACATCGGTCAGGCAGTTAAGCGCCCGCCTTGCGGAACTGGCAGAGGATTGAGCTACGTTAAGGGGCATTCGCCCGAACAGACCCTACGGCTGCGATGTGCTTGGCCAGAACATCGAGGACAATCCCGCGCCTGGCAGGAGCTGGAGCAGGTGGCTGACGATCTGCTTGCCTCCGGCATTCTCTCTGCCATCAAGCAGATCCAGTTTGCCATCGCGGCAATCTACGCAAACGACCGCGCATCGGCAGAACGTTATGCCGACAACATTTCCGACGAGCTGCTGCAAGCGGCCATGGGTCCATCGATCTACCAGTGGTTCAGGGAGGAGCTGGAGCAGTAGAGCCATCCACCGACTCAATCACAAGTAGAGCGGGCACGCGGGCTTGCAATCATCCCCGCCATCCCGGATACCCGTGGTTACGCGATTGATAGCAGCAGCTATGCGGATAGTCGCATTAGCGTGAATCCTTTTATCCGGCTTGCCGCCGTCCTTACGCATATTAACATGCCGACTCCAACGAGCTGCGAACGCCGGGCAAAGTGACGCAGATTACCCTCGTTTTTGAGGGCGGTTGGGCATGCGGCAGAAGAAACTTCACGATGGGGCAGGCAATGTCGGCCGGCGCACGCGCCGGGCCGCGGCCTCTCGGCGTTTGCCGGTCGGACAGCTGCTTAACCTGCTGGAAAACTCGTCCGACCCGGTCGTGATCCTCGATCCGGGATACCACATTCTCTATGCGAACAAGGCCGCCGTCGATCACGTGAGAGGCAACAGCGAGCAAATGATCGGCAGGCATCATCGCGAAGCCCTTGCTCATCTGCCGCACATCTGCGACCTGTGGGAGCCACGGATCGATGCCGTGATCCGGACCGGAAAGTCGATGCACTTCAGCGACTGCGTCGACATGAATGGTACCTCGGTGTGGAGCGAAGCGATTGTTTCCCCCATCCGCCAGCGCGATGGCAGGATCTGGTCCGTTGGCATCGTCTACCGCAACATCACCGAGCGCGTGCTAGCCTTGCAGCAGTTGCGCGAATCCGAGGAGACCTGCCGCGAAGGGGAGGAACGCTTTGCGCGGCTGCTCGCTTCACTTGATGATGTCATCTGGTCGGTATCGCTTGAGGATAACAAGCTGCTGTATGTCAACGCCGCGACTGAGCGCGTGTACGGTCGGCGACTGGAAGAGTTCTTCGCCGACGAGGCGCTCTGGACGAAGGTTATCCATCCGGAAGACGTGGAGAAGGGGCGTCAGGTACTGACGCTGGCCCTGGAGCATGGCGTAGGCGAGGGCGAGTATCGCATCATCCGTCCTGATGGGCAGATTCGCTGGCTGCGCGATCGCAAGTACGTCATCCGCAATTCCGCCGGCCGGGCGACTCACATCGTGGGCATCGCCACCGACATCACCGAGGCCCGGGCGACGGCCGAGGCGCTGCACGAGTCGGAGCAGCGCTTCCGCAGCCTGGTGGAGCAGGCGATTGACGGCGTGATGAGCATCGACCGGGAGAGCCTGAGGATAACCTTCGCAAATCGCGCAATGTGCCAGATGACCGGCTACAGCGAGGCCGAGCTGCTGGCGCTTTCAATTGATGACCTGTTCCCGCTGGAGCAGATGGCGCAGGTCTGTGAAGCCTTCCTTGATCTGGGCGAGAGCCATCAGTCCACGGAGCTTACCATCATCCGCAAGGACGGCAGCACCATGCACACGCAGGTGAATCCTTTCCTCATCAGCCTTCAGGGCAAGACCCATGTCGCCGGGTTCTTCCGGGACCTGACGCAACTGGATGCGGTCAGGGAGAGGGAGAAATGGTATCGCCATCGCCTGCGTTCGCTCTCCATGGAGGTCTCCCTGGCCGAAGAGCGGGAACGTCGGAGGCTTGGCGCGATGCTGCATGATGAGGTGTGGCAAATCCTGTCGCTGGCGGAGATCAGGCTCAGTCTCCTGCAACGGGAGAAGGACAGGGCAATCACCGAGCAGGCCAGCGAGGTACGGAAGCTGATCAGTCGTGCCGCCCATGCCACGCGAGCGCTGACCATGCAGATGAGCCACCCGGCGCTATACGACCTGGGCCTGGCGGCGGCGGCTGAGTTGCTGGCCGAGGACATCGAGCATCGCTTCGGGCTGGGCGTGACGATGAAGGTGGACGAAGGTATCGAGGCGGATGATGTGCGCATCCGTGTCGTGATGTACCAGAGCCTGCGTGAGCTGCTGCTGAATGTCGCCAAGCATTCCGGCTCCAGTCATGCATGGGTGACCATCTGCGCGGACGGTCCTAACCTGGTCTTGAGCGTGGCCGACCGTGGGAAGGGGTTTGCCCTGGAGTCACTGGCCGGCGTGCCGGTCAACGGGTTTGGCCTGTTCTGTATCCGCGAGCGGCTGATGAACCTGGGTGGACGGATGGAGGTTACATCCCGTCCTGATGAAGGAACGATCGTCACGCTGGTTGTGCCCAATGAGCCTGGGGAGTAAGTCGGATTTTGCGGTAATTGGCCTGCCTCAGTCGCCGGAATGAGCAATTTTCCGGTGGTTTGACGTTTGTTTACGCATGCTTACACTTTTGGCCCGGGCCGGGAAGTGCCGGCCGTTTTTGCAGGGAAACCAACCCCGTTACCAGTAGGAGTGATCGTATGAGCTTCGATATCCAGAGTGTACAGGCACGCCAGGTGCTTGATTCGCGCGGCAACCCCACCGTTGAAGTTGACGTGATTCTTGAGAACGGCGTGATTGGCCGCGCGGCCGTTCCTTCTGGCGCTTCCACCGGCGAGAACGAGGCCTGTGAACTGCGCGACGGCGACAAGAAGAAGTGGATGGGCAAGTCGGTCTACAAGGCCGTCGCCAATGTGAATGACAAGATCGCTCCTGAACTGATCGGCCTGGATGTGCGCGACCAGGAAGGCATCGACAAGCTGATGATCGAGCTGGATGGCACGCCCAACAAGAGCAAGCTGGGCGCCAACGGCATCCTCGGCGTCTCGATGGCGGTGGCGAAAGCCGCGGCCGAGGCCAGCGGCCTGCCGCTCTATCGCTATCTCGGCGGCACCAATGCCCGCACGCTGCCCGTGCCGATGATGAATATCCTCAACGGCGGCAAGCATGCCGACAACAACGTCGACTTCCAGGAGTTCATGATCCAGCCCTGGGGATTCGACAGCTTCGAGGACGGCATGCGCGCCTGCGTCGAGATCTACCACACCCTCAAGAAGGTGCTGCATGACAACAAGATGAGCACCGCCGTCGGCGACGAGGGTGGCTTCGCTCCCGACCTCAAGGACAACGAGGACGCGCTCAAGGTCATCGGCGAGGCCGTGGAGAAGGCCGGCTACAAGTTCGGCAAGCAGATCTTCATCGCCCTCGACCCGGCCACCAGCGAGATGTGGGACAAGCAGAAGAAGGGCTATCGCTTCTTCAAGAGCGATCCCGACAAGATCATGAAGCCCGAGGAGATGGCCGAGTACTGGGCCAAGTGGGCCGAGAAGTACCCGATCCGCTCCATCGAGGACGGCATGGCCGAGAATGACTGGTCCGGCTGGAAGAACCTGACCGACATGATCGGCAACAAGGTGCAGCTCGTCGGCGACGACCTGTTCGTCACCAACGTGAAGTTCCTCGAGAAGGGCATTTCCACCGGCACGGCCAACGCCATCCTCGTGAAGGTGAACCAGATCGGCACCCTCTCCGAGACGTTCGCGGCCGTCAGCCTGGCGATGCGCAACGGCTACAACGCCGTGCTCTCGCACCGCTCCGGCGAGACCGAGGATGCGACCATCGCGGATATCGCGGTTGCCACCAACTGTGGCCAGATCAAGACCGGCGCCCCGTGCCGCTCCGACCGCAATGCCAAGTACAACCAGCTTATCCGCATCTCCGAGGAGCTTGGCGACACTGCTGTTTACGGCGCCAGGTTCTGGAACAAGTAACCGGCAACGGTCGCAAAGCTGAAGTAAGCTCAAAGGGCGTCTCGGACAACGAGACGCCCTTGTCCTTTTGGTGGCAGTAGAGGGGGCGTCCAGCAGCCCATTTCGGAAGTGTTTTTCATTGCATATGCATGAGCCTGAATGGTAAAGTCCCGCTCAACTCGCCTCGCGGATTGCGGGCATCTCGGTCACTGGATCACTTACACATCGGAGCAAACACAATATGAGAAGAATTATGCTTGTCGGAGGGTTAGTCGCCCTCTCCGCGCCTGCGTTTGCGCTGACCATCAACCCCACGTTTGTTGACAACGAAGTGCGGACGTGGAGCGATGTGGAGAAGAATGTGGTGTGGCAGGCGATCAATGACTGGACCAGCAAGATCGCTGACGATGTCACGATCAACGTGAATATCTCGTTTACCACGGGTGAGATGTACGGCGGCCAGTGGCAGGGCTCCGGCTACCTGGGAGTGGATACGCTGCCATGGCTGAACACCTCCCATTCGCTTTTCTTCAACGCCGACCTGCTCACTCCCGACTCTAACGGCAGCTATCTCTGGTTCGATCCCACGCCGCTGACTTCCAACGATGTGCCGATCATGGCCTGGGATGCCCTCTCGATTGCGCGCCACGAGATCGGCCACATGCTGGGCTTCACGGCCGGCTTCTATTACTCCGACGGCGGCACGGTCGATCGCTGGGGCAGCCAGATGGGCAACGTAGGCGGAAATCCCGTCTTCGATCCCGATGGCCTGGGCGTCAGGATGTACTCGTGGACCAACCTCGGCCACATCTACTACGACTACGGATCCGTGGAGACGCTTGAGGATCTCTGGGAGAATCCGCCGGACCTCATGGCTCCCATGCTGATCAACAGCATACGCGCCGATATCAGCGACACCGATCTCCAGATGCTTTCAAAGGCCTACGGCTACACCATCGTTCCTGAGCCGGGCCTGGCTGGATTGCTGGCGACTACCGTGGTTGCCGGGCTTGCCCGTCGGAGGCGCAGGGTCGCCTGATACAAGTTTCAATTGGCATCGCACAGCGGCGGGCGACCAGGCTGCCCGCCGCTTCTGTTTATCCTGCATGATTGACATTGACTCCGGAAGGATCGCACAATAGCCCGCGAATGCCCGTAATCGTCCACGAAACCATCCTCGCTGCTCCTGTGGAGCGCGTGTGGCTGTTCTTCACCGATCCGGTGAGGAACCTTCCCGCCATCAGCCCACCCGGTGATGCGGTGGTGATCGAGTCGGCCGACCTGCCGCTCAAGGAAGGGTCGGTCATCGAGGTCGCGACGAAGGACCCGTTTGGCAGGCAGGTGCGATGGAGTTCCCGGATCACGGTCTTTACCCCGCCCCGCCCGGTGGTGTTTGGCGTGGAGGCCCGGCTGGTGGACGAGCAGGTCTCCGGGCCGTTTGCCCGCTGGCGGCATGAGCATGAGTTTGAGGCGATCGACGCCAAGACCACCCGCCTGCTCGACAGGGTGGTGTACAAGCCTCGCCATGGCGTTGCGGGGTTCATCCTGGACTGGCTCATCATCCGCTGGAAGATTCGCGGCACGCTCAAGTATCGCGACCGGGCGCTGCGCAAAATGTTAGAGAAGTAGCACTCCGGCCAAAGGCGCTTTCATTGTCGCCGCTCTTCCAATAAAAACACGCTCTGCAATGCAGACCAACAGGGAACTGATCGTTGAGCCAATCGGACTGGACGTGGAGACTTTGCCACGCCCAATCAAATGGCAAGAGCTGTTCGGCAATGACCACCCGGTCGAGATCGAGATCGGTATGGGCAAGGGAACCTTTATCACCCAGCAGGCCAAGCTGCACCCGGAGACCAATTACTTCGGCCTGGAGTACGCCCGCTGGTTCTGGCGTTACGCGTCCGATCGTCTGCGTCGACATGGCTGCAACAATGCCCGCACGGTTCGCGCCGAGGCGATGTACTTCATCCGCGAGTTCGTGGAGGACCATAGCGTCTCGGTGCTGCATATCTATCACCCCGATCCCTGGCCGAAGAAGCGGCATCACAAGCGCCGCCTGATACAGCAGCCGTTTATCGAGCAGATCCAGCGCATACTCGTGCCCGGCGGCCAGGTGCGGATAGTGACCGATCACAAGGAGTACTTTGAGCAGATCGACGGCCTGATTCGAGCCTCTCGCCTCCAGGTGATCGACTACACGCCCCCGGAGTTTGCCCAGGAAGGGGAGCTGATCGGCACCAACTTCGAGCGCAAGTACATCCAGGAAGGACGCGAGCGCTACGCCATCGCGGCCGTCGCTCCGGAGAAAATCGCCCAGGGCGCAGGAGAACCCGGAAGCGCAGTCAAAGGAGCGTGAATGGCCGAGAATCGCGTCCTGTTCCTGTGCACCGGCAACTATTACCGCAGCCGCTTCGCCGAGGAGTATTTCAACCACCTGGCCCGCACCGCCGGTGCGGACTGGACCGCCGACTCCAGCGGGCTGGATGTTGCCTACGGCAGCACGGTAAACATCGGTCCGATCTCGCCGTACACCATCGCCGCCCTGAAGGCACGCGGCATCCCTTTCCCGCGCGTCTGGCGCATGCCCAAGCAGGTGACCGAGTCGGAACTGCAAAGCGCACGCATCATTATCGCTCTAAAGGAAAAGGAGCATCGCCCGATGCTCCAGAAGCTCTTTCCCGCCTACGTCGATACCGTGACCTACTGGCACGTGCATGACCTGGACGCGGCCACGCCCGAGGAGGCGCTGTTGGCCATCCAGTCGTACGTCGAGGATCTGTTTGACACTTATTGCAGGCTGGGGGGACGCTGCGGCAGTCCCTTGAGGATGCGCTCGTAAAGCCGGCTGTGCGGGCGAATCACAACCCACGCGGTGAGGAAGATCAGCTTGAGGTCCAGCCAGAAGCTCTGGTTGCGCTGATACCACAGTTCAAGCTCACCCTTGTAGGGGGCGATGTCCTCGCGATAGACCTGTTCCGGCGGCTTGCTTGAGCGGGCGGTGATTGCCTCCTCATCGCGGAAGCAGATGGAGCCTATGCCGGTCAGCCCCGGCTTCATGTTCACGATCTGCTCCTGCACGTGCTTGGGGTAGTAGTCGAAGCTCTTGGGCATCAGTGGCCGCCAGCCGACAAAGCTCATGCTGCCCACCAGTATGTTGAACAACTGGGGCAGCTCATTGATCTTGGTCTTGCGCAAGATCCTCCCGAAGGGAAGCACTCGTGGATCATTGCGCAGCGTGATGTCCTTCGTCCCGGTCACCTCGCTGTCCTTGCGCATGGTGGCGAACTTCACCACCTTGAAGCGTTTCCCGTGCAGTCCGACGCGCTCCTGCAGGTACCACACCTCGCCTTCGCCAGTGAAGCGCAGGATCAGCATCACCACCAGGAGGGGGATGATCAGGACACTCAATGCCAGCAGCGATACGACAATGTCAAAGAGCCTTTTCATCCTACATCCGATCGTCGAGATACTTGTAGGTTTCCTTGTGGCTGAAGCGCGACAGCGTCGCGTTGAACAGGTCGACGAGCTGCGACTTGGTCCACTTGCCCGAGGCCAGCATCGACTCGATGCTCGACTGGAAGCGATCCAGGGCGGCCGTGTCCCAGCGGACATCATTCATCACCACGCCGATGTCGGCGAAGCGCTGCCAGTCAACCTGCTCACCTTCCATGAAGAACTCCTCAAAATCCTTCTCGCCGGTGGTGTCGCTGGTGAAGAAGTAGCAGGGCCATTTGCCTTGCGGGATCAACTCGGAGATCTTCGACCTGGCCTCATCCTCGCTCTCGCACTCGTACGGCTCATAGCCGAGGCTGCGTACGAAGCGCCGGCAAATGTTGGAGAACTTCTCCAGGTGCAACTCCTCGCTGAGCTTGGGGAAGAAGATCTCGCGGTTCTGCCCGAAGAAAGTGCTCATCAGGCACAGGATCGCGCCCTCGGTATCGGTGACGAAATAGCGGCGGACGTCATCAGGGGCAGCCAGCGGCTGGCCCTTGCGCACACGCACCGTCCAGGAGTGAGGCAGCGATCCATCAGAGAAAGCCACGTTGGCGAAGCGGGCGGTGGACACCGGTATCTGGTCCGCCCGGCGCATCAGGAACATCTCCATGATGCGCTTGGAGGCGCCCATCATGTTCACCGGGTTGGAGGCCTTGTCGGTGGAGACGCAGAAGTGCTTCCTCGCCCCCATGTTGATGGCGTGCTGCACGATACGGTCGGTGTTCAGCACGTTCACGCGAATCATCCGCATCAGCGTGTAGGGGTCTTTCTCGCTGCGGACGTGCTTGAGCGCGGAGAAGTTCAGGACGTAGTCGTACGGGCCATGCTCGGCCACCATGGCATCAAACTCCACCGAGCCGCAATCAAGGGCAAACGCCTTGAAGTCACCCTTGATGTATCCCAGCGAGCTGCGGATATCACGCACCAGCTCGGCCAAGTTGTTCTCGGAGATGTCGACCACGTGCAGGACGCGCGGATTTCGCTTGAAGATCTCGCGAACTACGGCGCTGCCGATCGATCCTGCGCCGCCGATTACCAGGAATCGGCCGTCGGCCACCCGCTGGTCCATCTCCTGGCCGTACTTCTTCAGGTCCGTCGCAAACAGCGGCTTCTCCCGCCCGATGACGGAAAGAATGTCCAAACCACCGGCCAATCTCGGCTTGCCGCTCATGTGAGCCTCCCGTACGTGTCTTTCGCGACGCATGCGAACAAGGCATGCGTCGTGCTGGTGCAGCGATATAAGTCATCCATCCGCCACAGGCAAGAGAGGCGGACTCCTGAACTGCGGGCATTCCTCACGAAACTTCCCCGGGGTCGGCCGATGATTGCCCGGCGATAAGCTCCATCAGCGGCGCGGTATCCAGCAGATTCGCCATGATGCCGTCGGGCAGGTGCCGTGACAGTTCATCCTTCGAGTACATTCCCGTGGCGACCGACACCACCCGACACCCGGCCGCACGGGCGCAGCGGATATCCCGCGGCGTATCGCCCACCAGGATGATCTGTCGGGCGTCGTGAATCTCGCAACCCAGCTTGCTGGCCTGTCGCATGGCCGCCTTCACAAGGTCAGGGCGAACAGCTCCATCATCGGCGAATGCCATCACGCGGAAGTCGACCAGGGAATAGCCGGCCGCCCGCAACTTCATTTCGCCAATTTCCCGCCAGTTGCCGCTGAGGATGCCGATGCATACCCCCGGTGTATTGCCCAGGCGAGCGACCAACTCCCGCCCGCCGGCCAGCGCCTTCACATCTCCAGCGCGCAGCGCAAGCTCCTGCTTTAGCTCCCGGGCATACGCCCGGCGGTACGCCTGCGCCATCTCGTGGCTCACCTGCGCCCCGCACCCCCGCGCCAGCTCGGCAAATATCTCATGGTCCAGCGTTCCGACGGTGATCTTCACCTCGTCAACCGCCCGCCCCAACACCCGCCCGGCCACCCGCCGAATGCACCGCGAAGAAGCCCCGCCGGTAACCAGCAGCGTGCCGTCTATGTCGAAGAGGATCAGCGTGCTATCCACGAGCTATGCCTGCAATATCGGGGAACTGATGCCAGCGGCTTTGGCATTGACAAAGACTGCCTCGTCATAGCGCAGCATCACCATGCCATCCGTCCAGGGTTGATCTATCCCGCTCAACGGCAGTCCAAGCGCATCCTCTATGACCCACCGGGCCATTGGAGCTCCTGCCTGATGGGTAAGCGGATAGCCACCGCCGAAGCGAGGATTGATCTCTATGATGCTCACTTCGTCGCTTTCAGGTTCGTAGAACATCTGGATGTTCATTACGCCACGAGCACCCGGTAACAACTCCGCGACTCGCTTTGCCAGTGCCTCGATTGTGTGGCAGCGAACCGTCATGCCTTTGGTAACTTCGCCGCCGCGTGTCTCCAGCCGCAGCCTCGGCACTGCGCATCGACATTTTCCTTCGCGATCCACGAATACATCGACCGTATACTCGCGCCCTTTGGCGATTTCCTGCACGATGTACTCTCCGGCATGAACGATCTGCCGCAAGTGGTGAATATCCTCAACGACGTGCGCCCCAAGTGATGAACTGCCAAACCGCGGCTTGGCAAACAAGGGGAACTCCCACCCGTCCTGGCACCGCAGCAGTTCCCCGGCATCGATCTGCCGCACCGTGGGCAGGCACTGGCTCACCAGCCAATCGTGGGTTTGCTTCTTGTCGTTGCCGATCTGGATTGCCTCCCCCGACGAGATCATGACATGTGTCCCGATCTCCTCGAAAGCCCTGATATGTTCAGAGTAAAATGGCAGGTCCCGATCGATCGTGGGAACGATGAGCTTGATTTTCTTTTCCCGGCATGCCCTGGTAAGGGTCTCAAGGCATGCGTCCGGCTTGCTATAGCTTGGCACGATCACAACTTCATCTGCCAGGTGACATGTGCCATTGGAGTAATTGACATCCGACGCGATCATCATTGGCGCGAGCCCCAGCTCCCTGGCTGATCGTGCCAGCAGGCGCATAAGCTCGACGCGACGCCCCGAGGCCGACACCAGGATGGGATACTTCGCGGAGCGATTATCCGATCTTCGCCACCCTGGGGGCGAACTGTTTGCCTTGGGGACGACATCCTTTGCCCGCTGCTCCAGTTTCCCGTCGGTTGTGGAGTTGAAGTAGAAAAGCTCCAATCCCTTCATCCCGGTTATGCTGCGCTTGGTTGTGGGAAATACCGGGCGACGGCCCATCGACATGTCCACTATGGCCTTGAGGTAGTTGAAGCCAGAGTGATGTGTGAAGGGGTATCCTCCACCAAACCGCGGATTGAAGTCGATGAAGTAGGCCTGTCCGTCCGCAGCGAGGATCATATCAATGTCCAGGTTGCCTACATGGCCAAACGCCTGGCTGATCTGCCTCGCCAGGGATTCGAACTGCTCGGAGTGCTCGCTTATGGCCTTGTCAGTCTCGCCCGCTCTCATCAGCAGTTTGCGGCGCGAATAGGAGTGGACATAGTTGCCGTCCCAGTCGTTAAGTACATCCATGCCATACTCGACTCCTGGGATGAATTCCTGGTAGAAGTAGGCGGAATCCTCAATTGCCGGCAGCTCTTCCGCGCTCCTGATTACGCGCTGGCCAACACTGCCGCTGCCGAGGATTCGCTTGCGGATAAGGGGAAAGTTGGCGTTGCCATCTGGTCGGCCAAACCAGGACCTGGGCGTATTGATGCCCGAGACGCGGCAGAAGTCGTGGCATGCGTGCTTATCTAGGCAGGTCGTGATCACCTTGGGGCTGGATACCCAGGCCCTTGTTCCATTGGCCAGCAACTGTTCCTTGCGGCGGCTGAGCGCGGGCATCTCATAGTCCATCAGCGGAATCACCAGGTCGATCTTCTCCTGCCTGCACAAGTCGACGATGGTGTCGGCGTAAACCTCCTCTCCTTCGCTGATCAGCGGAGTGAGGTAAGTCGTGACCCGCCGATCAACATGCAACGCGGCAACGTGTTCGTTTGCGTCACTGGCACACACCTCCAGTGGATAGCCCATATCCGCCAGCTCAAGAGCATACTTGATCAGGTAAGTCCGCCGTCCCGCGTTTGTGAAGAGTAGTTTTAACTTCATAAGAGATTGTTCAGCATTCCGCCGGTGTTCACCAGCAATGTGTTAGACATACGCTCTCGATAGTAGATGCAGGCCGCCTTCGCATTATAGATCGGGTCCAGCATGATCCCCGAGTCGCGGAAGAATCGCCACCTCGCCTCCTCTGTTTCATCGCTGCGAACGTCATATTTCCCGGCAAAGTAGTCTTCGATACGCAGGTTGGCCGCATCAATATCCGGGTC
>JAKORQ010000142.1 GCA_029777755.1 Planctomycetota bacterium | reverse complement strand
GGAGTGGCACATGTTTCTTGTCACGGGCAGTTCACCGCCGTTATCGTCGGCAAGTTGCCGCTAAGCAGTTGCTGGGCGGCCGCCGGTCTTTCCTCCGGCCGGTAGAAGCTGTTGCCCCCAACAAGCCGCAGAGCCAGGATCGCCTCGGCCATGGCGGCGTCTTATCCCCCATAACGATCGACATTGCTGTAATGGGTCGCCTTCGCTCGTCCCCCCGGTACGAAGACGCCGCTGAACAGCGTATAAGATGCCTGTTCCTGGGAGGGCGATACGCACGGTGTCGTCCCTGTTGCCAAGCGCAAAAGCTGCTCCAGGGATGCTGCCCATGACAATGTGCCCAGATTAAATTGACAGGCGTAGCAGGCGGCACTAGTATCGCGTCAGCCGTATATTACACGAGTAATATAGATGGAGACGAGTATGACGCGCTTCCCACTGCTGGCCCTGGTGCTCGGCTTTTTTGCCTTTGTGCTCTTCGCCGGGGCCCAGACTGTCACCTCCTCTTTTGACTGGTGTGAGGTTGAGTATCCGTCAGTGGCAGTGATCGGCAGTACCCTGGAGGTGAAGGTCACGCCGAAGGGGATCGGCGAGGGGATGAAATTGGCTGTGGACCTGCACTGGTCCAGCGAGGATCACTCCAAGGGAGGCTTCTATGCCTTCACCGATCGCCAGATCGCGGCCGACGGCAAGACCAGCATCTTCCGTTTCCGCATCCAGTCTCGACCCGATCTGGGCATCATTCGCCCGATCATCTTCCTCAGCCCCGACGGTTCATTCGAGAAGCGGGAACAGATGGTCAGCTCGATAGACATTCCGGTTGGCCAGCCGGGTCAGCAGTCGGCCGCCCCGGCCAGTTCGCAGACCCAGAAGTCATCCTACGACTGGTGTGAGGTCGAGTACCCCTCGGTGGCGGTGATCGGCAGCACGATCGAAGTAAAAGTTACGCCCAGGGGAATCGCCGAGGGCATGAGACTGGCAGTGGATCTGCACTGGTCCAGCGAGGATCACTCCAAGGGAGGCTTCTATGCCTTCACCGATCGCCAGGCAGCGGCCGATGGCAAGACCAGCGTTTTCCGCTTCCGCATCCAGTCGCGAGCGGACCTGGGCGCTATACGGCCCATCATCTTCCTCAGTCCTGATGGCTCATTCGAGAATCGCGAGAAAACGATTGACTCAATAAGTATCCCGGTGGGTAAGCCCGGCCAGCAGGCGCCCACGGCCGCCGCTCCCAGCGTTCAGAAGTCCTCATATGACTGGTGCGACCTGGAGTATCCCTCTGTCGCCGTGGTCGGCAGCACGCTGGAGGTGAAGATCACCCCAAAGGGAGTCGCCGAGGGAATGAAGTTGGCGGTGGATCTGCACTGGTCAAGTGAAGATAACTCCAGGGGCGGGTTCTACGCCTTCGCCGAGCGGCAGAATGCGGTGAACGGCAAGGTCAGCGCCTTCCGCTTCCGCATCCAGGCGAAGGAGGGGTTGGGGAGCATCCGCCCGATCATCTTCCTCACTCCCGATGGTTCGTTTGAAAAGCGGGAGAAGACGATCGATTCGATCAGCATCCCGGTTGGCCAGCCGGGTCAGCAGTCGGCCGCGCCTGGCGCACAGATCCAGAAGTCCTCATCCGAGTGGTGCGACGTTGAGTATCCCTCCGTAGCCACGATCGGCAGCACCATCGAGGTAAAGGTGACGCCGCGCGGTATTGACGAAGGGAAGAAGCTGGCCGTCGATCTGCACTGGTCCAGCACGGATGGATCATCCGGCGGTTTCTATGCCTTTGCCGAACGGCAGAACGCAGCCGATGGCCGGACGGCAGTCTTTCGCTTTCGCATAAATGCCAGGGAAGGACTGGGGGCTGTTCGGCCCATCATCTTCCTGACTCCGGATGGCTCATTTGAGAAACGTGAGAAGATGTATGATGCGATCAGCATCCCCGTGACCAGGCCAGGCCAGCAGGGGCAGTCGGCCGCGACGCCGGAGGAGAGGATGGAGCGGCCGGCCACCGTCACCTACAAGAAAAGCTGGCTGCGAGTGCTTCCGGTTGAGGGGATCGTCAGGCAGGGGGACAGCTTTGATGTAGTTGTGGAATACTACCTCGATCCTTTCGACAACTGGGGCAAGGGCACGACCCTGCGCCTGACGCCACTTGGCCCGTGGATCGACAATCCCGACGGCAAATACAGTACATCACGCACGCACATCGGATACTACGGGATGGGCGTGCGCAATGTATTGATCCAGCCGGGACGGGGCAGACAGACATTCACCTATAAGGCCGAGCACATCTTCGAACGAAACAGCCTCCACTTCCTCGCGACCTTCGTTGAGTCGAATGGTGAGGCGTGGCCGTGGAATGTTCGCGGCGGCGGAACGACGCTGGTGCGCGAGCCGAAGCATTACTTCCTGGGCAGTGCTGTGCCGGGAAACCTGTTCACCTATTCGCAGCGGCCGACCGCGCAGATCCATTTCGCCGAGGGGGCAATTCCTGGCGAGACCAGGACGCTGAAGTACACCATCGTGGATACCGAGGGACGAGAGACGCCCGGCGAATTCTCTTTCACCGTCGGGAATATTGGCGAGAAGGTTGATCTACCGCTGAACGTGGAGCGCCGCGGAACCTTTGTGCTCGAGGGTGAAGTTGAGGGCTGGGGCAAACGCGAGATGGTCTTCGCGTGGATCCCGGAGGTTAAGCAGGTTGAGAATGACAAGCCCACTCCGTTTGGCGTTACCAATGTCACCTCGGAGGAGGACAGCCGCATCGCCCAGCGATTGGGATTTAGTTGGGTGCGCCATTTCACTGGCTGGAAGGGGCTGCGGCCTGCGAAGGATCTGTGGACGGTTGAGGGCATGGATCGGACGTTGCGCATCAATCGCCAGTATGGCCTGATCCCCTGGATCTGCCTGATTGATCCACCGGCGTGGGCGCAGACAGGCAAGCCGGTGAACGTCGGATACCACCCCTACGCGTTTGATGCCGAGGCGCTGGACGAGACTGTTCGTGTACTATCAGAACGTTGGAGGGACCTGATCTGGGGCTGGGAATGGCAAAACGAGATCGTCCCCGGCAACGCAGTGGCGGATCCGGTTTCCAACTACGTGGAATTTTGCCGCGTCGCCACGCAGGCGGCCAAGTCAGTTGATTCGCGCCTGCAGATCCAGATGGCCGGCGGCCTGTGGCCGAGGAATTACCGTGCCGACCTTCTGAAACGCGGCATCGGCAACTACGTCGATGTCGTCCCGGTGCATTACAGCAACCTGGACGGCATTCGTGACGTGCAGGAAGACCTTGCGGCCGCGGGAGCCAGTAGGGTTCGCGTATGGGACAACGAGAGCGCTCGCGGGCTGTCGGTCTGGAAGATGCCGACCCGCGAAATGCTGCAGGTCAGGACGCAGTCGAAGTATGTGCTGGAGCGCTGGCCGGACGAACTTGTCGCCGGTGCTGAGCAGATCACTTACTTCGGCGGCCACTCCGATCCCTGCGGTAACTGGAGCTATCTGCTGGATCCGAAGACCCCCCGTCCTGTCGCCACCACGCTGGCGGTGCTGATTTCGAAGCTCGGCCACGCCGATCCGGTGGGCAAGTTCCATCACTCTGGTGGTGCATTCCACCTCTTCTCGCGCAACGGTAAGGCGATCATGGTCGCCTCGGCGATGGGCAATGGGCAGATCAGCAACCTGAAGATCGGCTCCGACGGCGTGGTGATCACCGACTACCAGGGTAACGAGACGACGGTCGCCGCTGTGAACGGTGTGCTGAACCTGGCGCTTGATGATATGCCGGTGTTCATCGAGGGTGCTGACCTGGACGTGCTTAAGAGCTACCTCACGCTTACCGTCGGGGCGTCGAATCGGCCGCGGCCAGCCGTGCAGCTCACCGCAGTGAAGGGCGAGAAGCTCGAGGTGCCGGTGCAGGTGCAGAACCTGTACGGACAGGCGATGCACGCAACACTGAAGGTTCGGCCGCAGGACTCTGCCTCTTCCGCCGTGACGCAGACGCTGTCGATTCCCGCCGGCGAGCGCACCGTCATCAAGCTTGTCGCAGATGCCACTAGCGACGAGCAGAATTGGGTCGCGACTCTGGAGTTTGCTGATGGCCGAGATCCGATCGTCGCGCCCTTTGGCGTCGCCTGGGTTGACCCGAGGATGCTGGGGAACCTGCTTACCAATGGCGGTTTTGAGGCTGCCGCGGATTCCGAGTCCAAGGCTGATGGCTGGTCGTTCTCCTCCGGGGTTGAGCGTATCAGCAGCAATGGTGAACTGGGCACGGGAGAGGCGGTGGTGAAATACTCCGGGGCGGATGGATGGCTGCTTGCCTCGCAGACCATCGAGTTCCCGGCCGGGCAGTCAATGCTGTACACCCTTTGGGCCAAAACCAACGACGTGATACAGGGAGGCAGCAACGTCACCTATGTCTACGCCAACGGGAAGAAGCAGGATCTGTACATTCCGTCGGTGTTCCAGACGCCGCCATCGTCGCGCGGATGGACGCTCATGACCTTCCGCGGCAATCCGGCGGCCGATGTGAAAGAGATCAACTTCACGCCGCTGGTGCGCGTGGGCAAGGGCTCTATGCTGATCGACAATGTGCGCGTGACGGTCTTCGAGGGCAGCAACTTCGCGGCCGAAGCACACAAGGTAAGCGTCGCACCGAAGATCGACGGCGACCTGGCCGACTGGAACAAGACCGACCCGATTCCTCTGCTGTGCGAGAACCAGCTCACCCGTTTCAGCAGCGACTACAAGTGGACTGCTGAGAATCTCTCCGGCGTTGCCTATCTGCGGTGGGACTCGCGGGCGCTCTACCTGGCGGTGGAGGTGATCGACGACCAGATGGCCGTGCCGTACACCGGCGACAGGACCTTCGAGAGCGACTCGGTGACCATCGGCATCCAGCCAGTCAGGCTGGGGAAGGATGCCAATGACAAGGCATTCGCATACTACCTGAGCGCCGCCAGCCCCGGCGGCGGAAGTGGCAAGCTGACGCTGTACCGTCCGGAGGGATTCTCCGGCGGATTGACGGCGGGCCAGCTTGCCAAGGACTCATCCGCCTATGAGGTGGCGATCCGCCGCGACGGCACTCGCACCATCTACGAGGCGTGCTTCCCGTGGACTGAGCTGGGCGGCGTCCAGCCGCGGCTGGGAACAAAGCTGGGACTGTCGCTGCGGCTCGACGATAACGACGGCAAGGGACGGGCCGCTGCCATGACCTGGGGCGATGGCCTGCATCCGGCGTGGGAGCCGTCAATGTTCGGCATCCTGACGCTGACTGAGTAAACGAAAGCGGGCGGCCAATGAATGGCCGCCCGTGCGCGTTAATGGTCAAAAGATGGATCGCAATCTGAACCTGCTATCCGCAATGGCTTAACCCGCCGTCGATTCACGAATCACCAGGCGCGGCTCGATCTGTTTCGACTCGACCTTCTCCCCGTGCAGGCGCTTGTTGAGTGCCTCGACGGCCATTCGGCCGGCGGTGTCGGTCTCGGCCGTCACTGATGTCAGCGGCACAAGGGCATACTCCTCTGCGATAGGGGAGTTGTCGATGCCAGTGATCTTCGGCCAGTTCTTGCGCTTGATGCCGCGCAAGGCGAAGTGCTGCAGGAAGCCCGCAGCCTGTGCGTCCGATTGCGTGTGAATGGCGTCAAACTCGATGTTCGAATCGAGCAGTTGCCTGGCGGCTTCAAAACCTCTGCGGGCAATGAAGTAATCCGGCCCGGGCATGCGGATCACCAATCGTTCGTCGAGCGGGATGCCCGCTTCCTTCAGGGCGCGAACGTAGCCCTTGTAGCGACTCTCAAGTGCGTACAGATGCACGATCTTGCGGCAGCCGATCTCCACCAGGTGCTTTGCGGAGATGTAGCCCTGCAGCTCTTCGTTTACCTGGAAGTTAACGAATTCGTTAAAGTCCCTGCCATGGCAGGCCGCCACTATCGGCAGGCCGGCCCGTTCCAGCTTCCTAACCCGGTCGAGCATCCATGGGAAGCCGATGCCTGCGATGATCAGGCCATCCACCTTGTTGAGCAGTTCGGTAGTGCAGGTGGCCTCGAAATCGGCCTGCCCGCGGAAGCAGTGCAGGATCAGGTTGGTGCCGAGCTTGTCCAGTCCATCACCCACGGCTTCAACCAGTGGCCCGACCAGGTCGCTGCCCCTCACGCCCACATCGTGAACATACAGCCCGACAGCGCCTCGGCGGCCCTCGCGCAGTGCCAGGGCAAGACGATTGGGCTTGTAGCCCAACTCCCTGGCCCGGCGATGAATTGCTTCGCGCGTCTTGGCGCTGACGCCGGTTGTTCCCATGCGGTTGTTGAGCACGCGCGAAACCAGCGCGTGTGATACACCTAGATCAGCAGCAATTTCCTTGAGCGTAGCCATTTTACGGTTGTCAAAAGTGTCCCCGGAAGTTCCCATGTCCCCGCGGCTGTTCCACGGCCGTGGCATGCGTCCACATAGGAGAGTACGTCCCCGCGACGAAGTTCCAGTGCATTTCTTTTTGTAGTGATAGGCGGCCGCAGGTTCAAGTCATCCGGGAGCAAATGAGTCTGCTGTCGGTCGAAATCCTCGCTTAGCTGCCATTTACACAGTTTGCCCGAAAATACTGGAGGGACCGTAGGGGCTGGCCCTCCGGTCCCTTAATTTTCTGCAGAGACAAAAATGAGTTATTGCTTAGTAACGGTTACTTGTGGTTCACCAGCAAAAACTTCCTCGGGAATGAGCCTAACTTGAACGACTCGGCGTGTCCATCGCAGAACAGCACATTGACCACCTCGTTACCATTGTGACGGAAGCGCATGCCGGGCATTCCCTGGGTGTTGTAGCTTCCTACCGGGTCGATGTTCTGCATGCGCAACTCAGGCAGGCTCGAAGGCCAACCGGAACCACCCGGATCGCTCAGCAGGGGATGAGCTATTGTCAAATCCTGTGGACGGCTCCTGAGCCATTAAGCGGCCTTTCGGATACCGTCTACGAACGGAACTCCATCAAGTACGTCGGCTAATAGGTTGCTGCCGTTTAGTTTCCTCCAGCTCTTCTCCGCCAACTCCGCCAGCTTGAACACCATCGAGAGACAAGCCGATCGCGTACCACAACCCTTCGTCTTGTCGGTCCTCAGGCGGATCCCAGCAAACGTGCTCTCGATCGGGTTGGTCGTTCTCAGGTGCTGCCAGTGCTCGGCCGGGAAGTCGTAGAACGCCATCAGCGCGTCCTTGTCCTTCACCAGGCAGTCCACCGCCTTGGGGTACTTCGCCTGATAAGTGCTGACGAACCGATCGAACGCCGCGAACGCATCGGTGCGAGTGGCCGAGAGGTAGATCTCATGCAGCAGGTGCTTGGCGGCCGGCTGGATGCTCCTGGGCATCTTGTCCAGCACATTCGCCGTTTTATGCACCCAGCAGCGCTGCGCCCGAGTTTGGGGGTAGACCTCGGCCAGTGCTTGCCAGAAGCCCAGGGCGCCATCGCCGGTGGCGATCTTCGCGCCCTGTTCCAGCCCGCGTCGCTTCACGTCCCGCAGCAGGTACTCCCAGGACTCCTTGCTCTCGCGATAACCATCCTGCACCGCGATCAGTTCCTTGGTGCCATCTGCGGTTGCGCCCATCAGCACCAGCACGCACACGCGGTTGTTCGGCGCTTCTTCCAGGCGGATGTTGAAGTAGATGCCATCGGCCCAGAAGTAGACGTAGCGCTTGCCGGCAAGGCTCCTGCGGCTCCAATCCTCCCACTGCGATTGCCAGAGCTGTTTCATCCGGCCAACACTGCTGGCCGAGAGGCCGCTGCCGTCGAAGCCCAATGCATCCAGGGCATCGCCGAAAGCCGAAGAGCTGATGCCGCGGAGATATAGCCAGGGCACCAGTTCCTCGACGTTCTTTGTCTTCCGCAGGTACGGCGGCAGGATCTGGCTGGTGAACTGGAAGCGATTGCCCTGTTCATCGGTGCGGCGATCGTCCACCCTGGGCTGGCGGACCTCCAGCGGCCCACTTCCGGTGAGGATGGTCCGCGGCGGCTTGTGGCCGTTGCGAACGACGAGGCGATGTCCCTGCTCGTCGCGTTCCTCGGCGTGCTCCTGGAGGTATGCCTGAACCTCCTGCTCGAGGGTCTGGGCGAGCATCCTCCGGGCCCCCTCGCGGGCGATCTGATCGAGCGTCTTGTCGGTTGCCATGTGCAATGCGAATGTGGAAGATGACATGTGGCGTATCTCCTGGCCTTGTCGGCCGGTAATGGGTCGAGTTCTCGTTGGAAAGACCTCTACCCAAGGTACGCCGCTTTTATTGGCAATTCACCATCCACAGCTTTTGAGAATAGCTCGAAGTGAGCGCCAGGCCGGGAGATCAACTGGTCATCCCCCTGGAGCTGAGCAATACCGCTCCCGACACGCCGAAGACGCTCGAACTGCACGTCCTAGAGATCACTCAATCTCCCGAGGGTGCCTGGCTGCCGGTGGAAGATAGCAGTACAGTCGATGTCAGCAGGCTATCCTCATGTG
>JAKORQ010000141.1 GCA_029777755.1 Planctomycetota bacterium | reverse complement strand
GGGGTCTAGATGCCGATGGCCGGGCGCTTGCCCTGCTTGGTGATCAGCTTCTGTCCCTGCCAGATGGTCACGCCGGTTGAGTCGGCGAGCTTCAGGTGGAAGGCGTAGCTGGCCTGCCTGGTGGAGCCGGCTTCGGAGCGCAGGTCGCGCACGGTGCCGAAGAGCACCAGGTCAGGCTTGGGTGCGTTGCCGGCCGCCATCGCCATCTGCTGTGCCTCGGCATCCTCGGCGTAGAAGTCGACGAGGTTAGCCTTCATCAGCTCATATTCCATCGGGTCAACCAGCCAGCCGCGCATGTCCACCTTCAGCATCGTGTCGTTCTTCACGCGGCTGATCTTGACCAGGGGCAGCCGTCCATCCGGCTTGCTGCTCTTGATCCGCTCGATGGTGGCGCTGAAGCGGGGATCGTTGAGCATCTCCCGCGTCAGCGAGGAAGCGGCGGCGTTAAAGTCCTGGATGTCGATCTGGTCGACGGTGGTGATTGAGCGATCCTGCTCGATCACCCGCGCGCCGCCGCCACACCCTATTGCCACAAATCCAGCCCCCGCGAGGGCGACGATCATCATTAACTTCTTCATGTTTCTACCTCACTGATTCCTGGATCTTCACGATGCAGTCGGTGGCCTGGGGCGAAGGGGCGATCCCGACGAGCTGGACAGTTTCGTAGCCACCGAGGATGCGCGGCTGCCACTCGTTCTGGATGGAGTTGATCTCGAAACCCTTCTCGTCCAGCCACACGAAACGATAGACGATCCGCTCCTCGCGACGGCGAGTGTTCTTCAGTTCCACCTGCACGCGCAGCAGGTCATTCTGGCGGTCGCGCCTGGCCGAGACGACCTTGGCAAATGCCGACAGGTCACGGTCGGTCTGCACCCAACGGTACGGCGGGGCTGTGTCGCCGACATATACCGTGTCGGTTGAGCGGCAGCCGGCCAGTGCCAGCGCACAAGCGACGCAGGCAGATAGGACGATCTTTTTCATGGCATCTTCTCCTGTTGCCAGCCGCTGCCATGGCTAAGCGCCTGGTCGGCGGTCGGCGAGATTCTATTGTCCAGCAGAAACGCCCGGCATACCACCGTGGCGGCGCTGCCGGGAGAGCGAATCCAGATCACATTCGATGCAGTTGGATCAAGCTGCATGTGGGCCAGCACGGCTCCCGAGGGGGCGAGGATGTTTACGTTCCCATCCGGCGGAGTGGGGAAGCGGGCGATGTTGATGGTCTTGGGCAGCGTGCGCCAGGTGCGCAGATCGGCATTGTTCAGCGAGTACTGGTACGCCGTGGTGGCGATGCGCGTGATCAGGTTAAGCAGGGGATCATCGCGGG
>JAKORQ010000140.1 GCA_029777755.1 Planctomycetota bacterium | reverse complement strand
CCGCCGGCGATGATGATGTTGCGAGCGCCGGTCGAGCGCACCGCGTCAACCAGCGCCTGCATGCCGATGGAGACATCGCCGCTGTTCTTCTCGGTATTCTCCACCACCGCGTTATCAACATGGGTGTTCTTGCGGAGATCGCCGCCGTCGCGCCAGATGCTCCAGGGGATGCCGTGAGGCTCGTTAAACACCTCGAAGAGTACCGCGGGGTTGTCCTTGTAGCGGGCGGCCGCATCCTTCCAGAACTCCGCATGCTCGGGCATCGGCGCACCGAAGGCGTGCAGGTCGAGGATGAGGTAAGCATTGTTGACCGCACAGAGCTTTACGGCGTCATCCACGAGTTTGCGGTACGGGGTGGGATCGCCAGCCGGGGTGCCCTTGTGCTCCTGGCCAAACCAGAGCTTGTGATGCACCGGCAGGCGGATGGCGTTGGCCTTCCACTCGTTGATGGCGACATGGATAGACCAGAGGATCCGCTCGCCGTGGCCCCACTCCATGGAGTCGACACAAAGCCCCTGCAGCCACACCGGCGTACCGTCGTGTTTCACGAGCTGGTTGCCGGAGACCTTGATCTCCTCGGTGATGGCCGGCCTGGCGAGCTGGGCGGCAATGATGGACTCCTGCTGGGCCTTTTTCTGCCGCTCGGTCTCGATCTTGTTTGCCATCTCCTGCGCCTCGGCATCACTGATCGGGGTGATGCGGATCTCGGAGATATCAACGGTGCCCGCCTTGGCGAACCACAGGCCGGGCATCAACTGCAGCTTGGTGGCGCCCTCAGGCACCAGATACTTGCGTGAGACCTCGGTCCATTCCGAAGCCTTGGCCGAGAACGAGATCGCCCCGGGGGATGGCGGGACCCGCTTGCCCACCTCGATATGCCCCGTGCGCGGGCCATCGAGCCAGTGCATGATCAGGCGGGCGTCGCCGGGCATCTTGCTGCCGCGTTCCACGCCGGAAGTGCGGTAGCGAACCGACACCTCCACACCCTTCACGCCGCGGGGAAGCAGCACGAACTGATGCAGCATCTGGATCTTGGTGGGATCCTTCTG
>JAKORQ010000139.1 GCA_029777755.1 Planctomycetota bacterium | reverse complement strand
CGAGATTGGTCCATTCGTGATGCGTCGCCCAGGCAAGCAGGGCATAGCCGAAGGCGTTGCCCACGAGGGAAAGAAACAGTATCGGCCGCCGGCCGATGCGATCGCTCCATGCCCCGAGAATGGGCGTGGAGATGAACTGACAGATGGAAAAGATGGCGAACAGCAGCGTCACCTGCGAAGGACGGGCGCCGAAGTCGCGGGCGTAGAAGGGAAGCAGGGGGATGATCAACCCGAAGCCGAGCATGTCCACCAGGACGATGCTGAAGATGGTCATCATCGCCCCCTTGGGCGGTGCGGCGGGATCGTTGTTGTTTGTCTGGGAGGTCTGGTCAGAACTCATTGCGGCAGATTCTAGCTTGGCTCGTCTGCATTCACACGCGACTAATGGGATTTAGTGATCCAGATAATGTTTGCCTCTTGCGCTGGTGGGTTTTGAACATGAGAAAAATCCAGCGATGACATCCGCGCGGCAGGTCTAGTATGTCATTCAGGCAACTAAACAAGGGAAGGAGCAACCCAGATGCGCGTGCAGGCATACATTGATTTCGACGGCCGGGCCGATGAAGCGATCGAGCTGTACCAGAGGGTGGGCGCGAAGCTTGGCAGCGTGGTACGGGGTAAGGAACATCCCAGCCCGGCCGATCTTCCGCCAGGGCTGGAGGACAAGGTCATGCACGGTGAGATGACGATTGGCGAGACGCTGATCTATTTCACCGATGGCTGCGGCAAGAACGACCCGGGCTTTAAGGGGATTTCACTGTGCCTGACGGCCGACAGTGAGCAGGATGCCCACCGCATCTTCGACGTGCTGGCTGAGGGCGGCAAAGTGGAAATGCCACTGGCGAAGACGTTCTTCTCGCCTTGCTTTGGCTCGCTGAACGACCGCTTCGGCGTAAACTGGATGATCATCGTGCAAGGGTGAGTTGAACCGCCTCCATCCAAAATAAGAAGGAACCGCAGATCAACACAGATTCGCACGGATCGATGTCTGTTTGTGGTTGTAGCTTGCCCTGATGGAGCGCAAGCGCGCGTCCATGGAATAGGTCGCATGGAGAGCATGGAGAAGAGCGTGAACCGTCGTTGGATGGTTCACGCTCTTTTATCATCTGTAAGTAAGAACCAAAGATCTGTGTGCTTCCGTGTGCATCCGTAGTTCCACAGAAAGCCTGTGGTTCCAGCGGCGATTTCGCTACACGGTGGCGGGGGCAGCCCGCTTAACTGATGCCTTGGAGCGGGTTTCCTGGAGGTCTACGCGGATTTCCCGGCGGTCCAGGATGGCCAGGCTCATCTCGATTACCTCATGCGCTTCCTTGGGGGACATCACGCCGATGGTGACCATGTCCTGCGGGCGGATGGTGTTCCAAACGAAGGTCAGGCCCTGGAGCGGGCGGAGTTGGCCGGCCGCCAGTGGCTTGATGGTCATCACCGGTTTGCGGGCCTGGCTGATGATTCGCTGCACCCAGTCGACCTCCACCTGCATGAGGAAGCCCATGGAGTTGTAAATCTGGATATAGGTTTCCACGTCCAGGCCGGTGTCGTCGACGTAGGCGACCGTCTCGGGCATGTGGGTGGAGAGGCCTGGGATCATGCCATGGGCGCGTATGGCCGCCGAGATCTGGTCCATTTTGCGCAGCGTGCGCGAGCAGCGGTCGAGCATGGCATCAGTGGTGCACTGGTGCGGCATGCAGATGGCACAGCCGAGGCGGGCCTGTTCCTCAAGGATGCGGTTGACCTCGCCCATGTCGAAGCCAGTCTCGGGCGTCTGGGCGTTAACGGTGAAGCCGGGGGTGGAGACGATGATCGCCTTCACGCCGGTGCGCTGCTCGGCCTCCTCGATGGCCTCCTTCATTGGGGGCATCTGGATCTGGCCCATGATGGTGTCGACGCCGGCACGGAGGAAGACCTCGATGATGTCGGCCATCACGTCGCGTTTGCGGATATTTTCCTTGATGTAGGCGTCCTTGGCGGCGGTGGTGTGGCTCCAGCCCATGAACCAGTTGGTTCCAATGATCATGCGAGAGACGGAAAGGCCGCCGACGGTCGTCCGGGGGAACTTGTTCATGTGATTTGCTCCAGTGTTTGACTTGCGACGTTAGTATACCACCAAAGGAGAGAGTTGTGACAAACACCTGGCGAAGATCCTGGTGCGTTCTTGCCATGTTCATTGCGGCCGCTGGCGAGGGCCTCTCGGCCGAGGCGATTCCCCTGGTGATTGATGCCACGAAAGTGCAGCGAACCATCCAGCCGCGCGACCTGGGTGGGACAAATATCGCGCTGTGGGTGGGGCAGGAGACATACAGGTCCGAACAGGTGAGGCGGCTTTTCCAGGATGGCCGATTCGGGGTGATCCGCCTGCCCGGGGGGTCGTGGTCGGACACCACCTTCTGGAATGGCCACGGCGTGCGCGATCCGCAAACCGGCCTGGTTGATCATTCGCGATGGAAGGACGGCTACCCGCAGATCGACTACAGCGCGTACGCTCCGACGATCACGGTTGAGGATAAACCGCCGCACCGTATCCGCGCCGGTCAGTGGCATGGCAATGTGGATGTGCTGGCGTTGCATGACTTTGCGCGCCATGTGGGGGCGCAGCAACTGGTATGCGTGAACGCCGGGACCGGCCGGCCGATCGACGCGGCCGAGTGGGTGAAGTTCGCCAACAGGACCAACAGCTACAACATTCGCTACTGGGAGATCGGCAACGAGCTGGATGGCGGCTGGGAGGCAGGGCATTTCCTTGCCGATGGCAGCGAGCTGACGCCCCAGATGTACGCTCAGCGCTTCATCGAGTTTGCCCGGGCGATGAAGCAGGTGGATCCCGCGATAAGGGTCGGCGGGCCGGCGTCGGGGGTGGAGGAGAGCAACAGCTTCGCCGAAGCGATCCTGCGTGACTGCGGCGAGCTGGTCGATTTCATCTCCATCCACAGTTACCCCGGCAACCAGACGTTTACCGATGAGCAGCAGTTCGCCCGCGTGCAGGTGGTGAGCGAGCATGTGCAGCGTGTGAGGGGTTGGATTGAGAAGTATCAGCCGGCCCGTCGCGATGAGATCGAGATCCTCTATACCGAGTGGAACCTGCCGGCTACGCGGGTGGCCTGCGAGCTGGATGCGGCGCTCTGGACGGCGCTGTTCCTGCGCGAGATGGCGATAAATGGTGTGCGGCTCTCAACGCAGTGGGATGCCTTTACGCAGGGCAAGACCGAGCCGGGCGGCCACGCGCTGATCTGGGACTCCAATGGCCAGGCCATGCCCAAGGCGCAGTACTGGGCCATGTGGGGATGGAACAACTTCACCAGGCGAGAGGTCCTGGCGTCAGGGAAGATTGAGGGCGCGCCGGTGGAGTATCTTGCCACGCGCGAAGGGGATGAGGTCTGCCTGATGCTGGTGAACAGCTCGCGCGACGTGGAAACGGTGATCGCGCCGCGGATCGAGGGGATTGCGCAGCGCCCGGCTGAGGTGTACAGCCTCACCTTCGAGCAGTACTTCTGGAATCCGTTCACACATCGGCCGGACACGTCGACTCAACCGCGCAGGCAGGTGCTGGAGGGAGAGATCCCGGTGGCGCCGTTCTCGCTGAACTTTGTGCGCTACCCGGTTGAGCCGCTGAACGTGACGGCCTCGGTCAGGCCGGCGCATGCCGATCGGCTGATGCTGGTGATGCCCGAGTCGGTGTACGCCGGCGAGAAGGCGGAGATCTGGGTGCGGGCGATGCAGCAGGATCGGCCGATCGCAGGGGCGGTTGTGTCGGCCGAGGTTTCGGCCGACGGTGGCGAACTGAGCAGCACGATGGTGCGGCTGGCCGAGTCGGCCGGGAGAACCTACGCCCTGGCCCGCGAGCCGGGCAAGATGAAGATTACCGCCCGCGCGGGGGAACTGGTGGTGGCTGGCAGCATCACGGTGAAGCCATCCATCCCCCGACCAGTGGTGATCTGGGACGCTGAGGAACCGGTGCTCGACAGGGAGCACAAGTACGAGAGCGATTTCCCCATCGCCAGGGAGATGAACGTCCGGCCAAACGAGCCGGTGGTTCACATTGACCTGAAGGATGCCCTCAAGACCAAGCAGAACCTGCTGCTGCGTCTGCATTTCCCCGATGGCATCCAGATTGACCGGTCCGGCATACGCGGCGTGTTCGCGGACGTGAGAGTATCGCCGGACTTTCGCTGCGAGGATGAGGACGCGGGAGTGCTGGTGCTGATGCAGTCGGAGTCGAACTGGTGGATGCCGATCGCGCGCTTCCGGTTCGAGGAGGCGATGAAGACGAACTGGGTGCGCAAGGAGGTGATGGTGACCGATGCGAAGCATATCGAGGCGATGCCGCAGGCGCGAAATGTCTGGTTCATCCTGGAGACAGACCGGCCGGTGAATGGATCGGTTTACCTGGACAGGATCGGGCTGATGGTGAGGTGAGGGGGAAGGCACGAAGGCATAGAGGAGCGACGAAGCGACTGAGCGACGAAGGGTAAAGAAGAGCGGTTCCGTCGGGACGCTCTACTTTGAATAAAGAAAGCAGCGGCGATTGACCGCTGCTGTCCTTCCTTTTTATTGTGTTCGTGTTGGCTTGGGAGTATCGCAAGTCTGGCGTGATCGCTTTTATGCCTTCAGCACGCGGCCGGGGCGCATCCTTGGTGGTACCGGCTGGACGATCTTGCGCCTTTCCGGCGTGAGGCGTGCCAGCAGTTCCTCCGAGGGGATGTAGTTGAAGCGCGGCTGGATACAGTGGGGCGAGTAGCGATAGATCAGCACCCGGCGATAGCCCGGGTTGGTTCGCGCGGCTGCCCCGTGGCAGATACCGTCGGTGAACATGAGGGCATCGCCGGCCTTCAGGTGCACCTCCTGGGTGAGGAACTCGCCGCCGGCCGCCCGGTCGTCGCGGTAGGTGGTGTGTTTGGAGTCCAGGTAGGCCGGGTGCAGCATGTGGCTCTTGTGGCTCCCGGGCACTATGACGGTGGCGCCATCTCCCGGCCCGATGTCGGTGAGCGCCATGAGGATGTTGATCTGCCCCACCATCCATACGCCGGTGTGATGGCGCGTGAGCATGGGGGCGGCGGCGACGTGTCCGCCGGAGTGGATGCTGATGTACCCGCCCGGCGGACGGAGGTTGAGGAAAGCCTCGTTGAGCGAGAGGAAGCTGTAGTCGTTACAGATGTATCGGCGAACCAGGTCGATCCAGGCGGGGTAGTCGATCAGTTCTTCGAAGATCGACCCGCCCTCGATGATATTCTGGTAATTCACGCCGTCGGCGCCCTGGAAGGTGTGCACCTCGACGTCGCCGATCCAGCTTCCCACGTCGCCGGCGGGATGCTCATCCACCCATTGGTTGATGGCGCGCACCTTTTCCGGGGGAAGTGCTCCCTTAAGTACGCGGTAGCCGAGGAGATCGAATTCGTAGTCCTGTTCCGCAGAGATGTGTGATCCGGTCATGCCATTACCGTATGCCACGTCCTTGCGGTTCGTCGACAAGCAACTTTTGTGCATCGTTTACCGCATGGATAGCAGTTGCTAGACTCTATGAGGGCATGACGGACGGCTCGCGTTCACAACCTCAGCCAGATCATGAGCTT
>JAKORQ010000138.1 GCA_029777755.1 Planctomycetota bacterium | reverse complement strand
GATCTCAAGCAGAGGCGTGCCCGCGCGGTTCAGGTCGACGATGCTATACGGGATCGGATAGCCGCCGGGGGCCTCGTGCAGCAACTTGCCGGCGTCCTCCTCCAGGTGTGCCCGGCGGATCCGCACTTCCCGCGACGATCCGTCAGGCAGAGGGATGGCAAAGACTCCCTTCTCACACAGCGGTAGATCATACTGGCTGATCTGGTAGTTCTTGGGAAGGTCCGGGTAGTAGTAGCTCTTTCGATCCCACTTCGTGTGGCGATTGATCTGGCAGCCCAGCGCCAGCCCCACCTTGATGGAGTATTCCACCGCCTTCTTGTTCATCACCGGCAGTACGCCCGGCAGGCCAAGAATCACGGGGTCAACCAGCGAGTTGGGATCAGCCCCGAAGTTGGTGGCACCGTTGGGCGCCGAGGTGAACATCTTGGTCGCTGTAGCCAGTTGGACGTGGATTTCCAGCCCGATCAGAACCCGGTAACTCTTAACTGTGCGTGCCAAAATCGTACTCCTCGTTGTATCGCGCCGCCGACGCTGTCAGCCGTGCCAATTTAGCCGAGAGTATACTGCAAACTGCCTTCACGAAAACGCGCGTAGCTCCAGCATTGTCAGCCCCCTCCAGTAGTCTTTCACACGCTCCAGCCGGCTTTGCCAACGTATTTTTCCATTGCTAATCTATCGCACTTTTTCGGCGGGAGCTGATGTGCCGATTGAGGCTTTGATAACTGGAGTTGGATTGGGAATGGACGCCATGAGCGTCGCGGCCGCGGTTGGGGTGAAATGGAACGGGCCGCACCAGAAGTTCCGCCTCGCCTGGCACATGGGGCTTTCTCAGTTTCTCATGCCCTGCATCGGCTATCTTTTCGGCCAACCGCTGGCATCTCAGCTGAACAGCTATGGCAAGTACGTTGCCGCCGCGCTGGTTGCCGGGCTGGGGATCAAGATGCTCGTAGAGGCAGTTGAATCCAATCCAGGGAAGTCAAGTGAGAAGATCGAGGCCGGCGGCGAACGGGTGATGGCGTACGTCAGGCGCGATCCCACCCGGGGGATGTCGCTGATCATTCTTTCGCTTGCCACCAGCCTCGATGCACTGGTGGTTGGATTTTCCCTGAGCCTGCGAGCTGCAAGCGCGTTCAACTTCCCGCACCTGCTCTACGACGCGACCATCATCGGCCTGGTCGCCAGCCTGATGGCGCTGATCGGCGTGAACATAGGCCAGCGGCTGGGGACCTCATTCGGCCGCATCGCCGAGATCGGAGGAGCGATCATACTGATAGTCGTCGCCGGCTCGTTCCTGGTTACCTGGCAAGCGTAGCGATCAGGCCTGCTCAATCGCCTGGCCATCCACCTGACGCCACTTTACTTTCGCGATCTGCGCCCGCAGTTCCTCGATCGCCCTGGCCCTGTCGAGCTTCCCAAACAGCGCGCTGCCCACCACGAACCAGTCAGCGCCGGCCTCGTACGCCCGCACGATGGTGTGCGGGTCGATTCCCCCATCGATCTCAACGCGCTGATCGGGGCGCATGCGCTTCTTGATTGCAGTCACCTTGTCCAGCACTTCCGGCATGAACTTCTGGCCGCCGAAGCCAGGCATCACGCTCATGACAAGCACCATGTCAACTTCGTCCAGCACGGGAAAAATCTTCTCGACCGGCGTTGGCGGGTTGATGGTGATGCCCACATGAACCCCCATAGCCTTGAAGTCGCGTGCGACCTTTATGGGATCCTCCACCACCTCGGCGTGGAAATTGATGAGCTGAACGCCGCATTCCCTCACCAGCACTGTGCCGTACTTCACCGGGTCGGTGACCATCAGGTGGGCATCGAGATAGGCGGAAGTAGCCTTGCGCACCGACTGGATCACCGGGGGACCAAAGCTGATATTCGGTACGAAATGCCCATCCATGACGTCCAGATGAATGAGGTCAGCCCCGGCTCCCATGACCTCGTTGATCTCAGCAGCGAGGATCCCGAAATCTGCCGAAAGAATCGATGGCGCAATCAGTGGCGCGGTGTGCTGGAATGGGTCAAACTTCATGCTGGCGAATTCTACACCGCGAGGCGTCATTTGACATCGTCAACAGTGGCCAGGTCCCACGTATGCGATATCACGAAAGTTATAGTTGCCATCGGCGGTTAATCCCTTAAGCTATGCTGCGTCGGAGGGGTTTTGCCGGAGTCGATGATGATTCAGGTTACCTCTCAACAGGTACAACTGGCCTCGCTGATTGAGGCATGCAAGCGGCGCATGCTGCTTTCGCGACACTCGGTTGTCTCCCAGGTATTTGTGCTTGGCGACGGCTTTGCCATTGGGGATGAAGTATGGCACGGCAACGCCATCCTCTCACCGGATGCCCTTTTCCTGTTGAAAATGAGGCGGGCACGCCCCGAACCGCTGCAGTACCCCGGCCAGCCATCGGAGAGGAATCTCGCCTTTTGCGCAAAGCCGCTGCTCACGGTGCGCTACACGGAATTGCCACTGCTGATCAAGGAGGATAAGGGCTGGCCTGAACCGCCGGATCTCGATTGCGAGGTGGCGGTACTGTTGCGTGAGGATGTCCATCGCGTTAGGGCGATTCCATTCTCCACCCAGCTTGAGTTTCTCTCCGATTCGCCGGTGGTACGCGTCACCTGCACACTGGCGGCCCCACAGGTAGTGGTTGACCGGCTTAAGGGCTCCGGCTGGCTGCCGGAAGGCGCGTCGGCCACCGAGCCGGTCGTCCTGCCACCTGCCTCCCGCAAGCCGTACCTCATGATCGCCGCCCTGCTCGCACTGGTGCTGGCGACCATCATCGCCATCCAGATGGACGCAATGAACGCCCAGCTCACGCTAGTGGTCTGCCTGCCCATGCTGGGCCTGATCACCTACATGGTGCTGCGTTGCATCGGCTACTGGCCCACCTCTGAGCAACGGGAAACCACCGACGGAACTTGATGGTCAGCGGCAAACAAGCACCACTACAGCGGCTCGCCCGCAAATAGTGTCGCTTGTGTAGGCCGCGGACCAAAAACAAAGAAACCCCGAACGACCGGGGTCCTTAAAACCAGGCTAAGCTGGTATATCACATGCTTTTCCAGTAAATGGGCCCGACAAGATTCGAACTTGTGACCTCGTCCTTATCAGGGACGCGCTCTAACCAACTGAGCTACGAGCCCGCTGGAGGGATATTTCCCTCAAGTGGCGAGGGCATTTTAGAACGACTGCGGAATCTGTCAACACCTCCACGCTCAATAGCCGCTTTGCGTTAACACATGTTACGCTCACGGTTTAGCGTCTTGGCATGGCTTGTGCCGGTTCCTCGTGCAATGAGATGCACCAGACGCTCCGCGAGTCTCGTGGTAAAGTGGCCGACGACACCCCCCTACCTTTGCTACCCTCAGCGTCACTCGTGACGCAAAGCGACGATCGGGTCGAGGTTGGCCGCCCTGATCGCGGGGTAGAGGCCGAAGATCACTCCGATGCTGACGCTGATCCCCACCGACAGGATGATGCTGTAAAGCGGCACGATCGTTGGAATGCCGGAAAGCTGGCGGATGAGAAATGCGATTCCCGGACCGGTGGCTGTACCGATAATCCCGCCGGCCGCCGATAGCACGATCGTCTCTATGAGAAACTGGCCGACGATCTGTCGCTTCTTGGCGCCGATCGCGCGGCGGATGCCGATCTCGCGGATACGCTCCGTCACCGACGCCAGCATGATGTTCATGATGCCGATGCCGCCGACCAGCAGTGAGATGCCGGCGATGGAGCCCAGAGTCCAGTTCCAGATGCGCTGCTGGTTTTCCGCCTGCCGCAAAAGCGTCAGGGGCACGCTCATACGGTAGTCCTTCTTCTTGTGGAAGATGTCCATGGACCGCTCGATGGCCGCCGCGGTCGGTTCCACGTCCTTCACATCGCGCACCTGCACGATCATCTTGTGGAGCTGGACCATTTCCCGCTCCTGGCCGCCACTGGTGCGCTTGAAGTTCATGTCGCCAAAGCGCTCGCGGGCCACCGTAAGCGGAACATAGGCGTCCACCGCCTCGTCGGGAGTCTGGAAGTCGGCGCCAGAACCGCCGCCTTCACTGCGCACTATGCCAACGACCTCGAAGGGCTGGCCGCCGATATTGACCGACTGCCCGATCGCCTCGCGCGTCGCCAGCAGTTTGCGCGCACCAGCCTCCGTGAGCACCACGACGGAATTCTTGTCGACCTCGTCTTTCTCCATCAGCACCCGGCCGGCAAGCACCGGGCGCTGCACCAGGTCGAACCACGCGGCGGTCGTACCCACCAGGCGCAGGTCCATCGCCCTGGCGTTCAGCCGCCCTTCCCGGCGAAGGATCTTGGCAGGCACCACACGCTCCACCTGAGGAAAGCCGCTGATCCGGTCGACATCATCATAAAGCAGGCCGTAGATGCTCAGACGCGAGCGCTGTGCCTGCAACTCCTCTTCCATGGGCTTGATGCCATCGATGATGATGTTGGTGGAGCCGAGTTTGCGGATCTGGTCGAGGGCCTGCTTGCTGGCGCCCTCGCCGACGGAGAGCATCGCGATCACCGAGCCAACGCCGAAGACCACGCCAAGCATCGTCAGTAGTGAGCGCATCTTGTGCAGCAGTAGCGTCTTGATGCCGAGGCGAATATGTCGGAATAACCTGATCTGGTGCATACGGCTACTACTCGATTCGTTCGATCTTCCCGTCTCTCATGTGCAGACGCCGCTGGGCATACGCCGCGATGTCCGGCTCGTGCGTCACCATGATGATTGTCTTGCCCTGGGTGCTCAGTTCGGACAGCAGTTCCATGATCTGGTCGCCGGTGGCGGAGTCGAGGTTACCCGTCGGCTCGTCGGCCAGGATGATGGCCGGGTCATTCGCCAGAGCACGGGCGATAGCCACACGCTGCTGCTGGCCGCCGGACAGTTCAGTGGGTCGATGATTGAGTCGATGCTCAAGTCCTACTTTCTTAGCCAGCTCCTTGGCCCGCTCTGCACTGCGATCCGCCTCCCAGCCCAGGTAAAACAGCGGCAGCTCTATGTTCTCGCGCACCGTCAACTGCGGGATCAGGTGAAAGCTCTGGCACACGAACCCCAGCCGGCGCAGGCGAAAGTCGGAAAGCTGGTCATCACTCTGGGCGCTGATGTCATGCCCCTCCAGCAGGTACTTTCCGCTGGTGGGTCGATCCAAGCATCCCAGCAGGTTAAGCATGGTGCTCTTGCCCGAACCGGATGGTCCCATGAGAGCCCAGAAGCTGCCCTCCTCGAACTCGATGCTCACGCCATTGAGCGCATACACGCGCTCGCTGCCCATCTCATAGATGCGGTAGACGTCCTGT
>JAKORQ010000137.1 GCA_029777755.1 Planctomycetota bacterium | reverse complement strand
GTTGCCCAGTGATAGCCTTATTGCTTCCTGGATCGCGGCAGGGATGATGGCCGAGATCTCTGGATCGAGCAGGATGTTGCCAAGGCTGTTGGCATCTGTGGTGGGGAGCAGTTCCATGGCCCCCTCAGGAAGGTTTCTGCCGATCTCGGTCACCATGCGCCCGTTCAATAGGGCGCCGAACATCGTCACGCCCACCGTACCTCCGATGCTGCGGAACAGGCTCATGGATGAGGTGGCCACGCCCATCTCGTTCTTGGGCATGACGTTCTGTGCCGCCACGATGTAGTTCGACATGACCGCGCCGATCCCCATGCCGACTATCAACTGATAGACTATCGCCTCCAGGGGGTCGCTGCCGGCATGCAGCGTGGAGAGCAGGAACATGCCGACGGCCATTATCGGCGGCCCTATCAGGAGCCATGGTTTGTAGCCTGTGCGCTTCAGCAGGAACCCGCTGCCTATCGAAGTGATCATCGAACCGACCATCAGGGGTATGGTCAGCATTCCGCTGTTGGTGGCGCTCATTCCCATGACCGCCTGCAGGAACAGGGGCAGGAACCCGATGACGCCGAACATGCCCAGCGCCATGATGAACAGGCCAGCACTTCCCAATGTGAATATCGATTCCTTGAAAAGGCTGAACGGAAGCAATGGATCGGCCGCCTTGCGTTCCACCATCACGAACGCCACCAGCATGACGATGGAGAACGCGATCATGCCGAGTATCACCGGGCTTGTCCAGGCGTAGGTGCTTCCACCCCATGTGAGGACGAGCAGCGCCGGAGCCATGGCTCCTGTCAGAGTGAAGATGCCAAGGTGGTCTATCGGCGAGGTCTCCACATGCGCCAGGCTGGGGAACTTGAACGAGGCCACGATGACGGCGAATATGCCGATCGGAAGGTTGACCCAGAACACCCAGTCCCAGTCCCAGTTGTCGACGATGAAGCCGCCGATGAAGGGGCCGATCACGGTGGAGAGGGCGAACACCGCCCCTAGTATGCCCTGTATCTTGCCCCTGTCCTGCGGGGCGTATAGGTCGGCCACAGTGGCCATAGCAACAGGGATCAGCGCACCTCCCCCAAGCCCCTGAATGAACCGGCAGACTATGAGCATCTCCATGGATGTGGAGAAGCCGGCGATGAGTGAGCCGGCCATGAACAGGAACATACCGGCCAGGAAGATGGGCTTCCGGCCC
>JAKORQ010000013.1 GCA_029777755.1 Planctomycetota bacterium | reverse complement strand
TCCGCAGCCGGGAGAAGTTCAAGGAGCGCTACATGACGCTTGGCTTCAACGACGTGGCGACCCTCGACGACGGCCACATGTGGCCGGTCTACTTCGCGCTGACGGAGCTAACGCCCGCCGAGGAGGAGGCAATCACCGCGCTGGTCAAGAAGGCGGCGGGCTGAGGGCGGTCACCTGTCTACAGTTCCAGCCCGGCTGTGCGGGGCTTCATACTGGACTTTCGCCAACATCGCGGGCGAAAGTCCAGTGTTTGTATTGGTAAAGGCTGTGCCTGGCATGTCATTCCTGCGCCTGTGCCTGTGCCCGTGCCCGGTCTCGCTCTGCCAGGTCATTGCGTATCACCTTCTCAGGGCGCACGCCCTGCCGGTAGGCGGCCTGTGCCACTGAAAAAGATGCCGCTGGCGCCACGAGCACCAGAAACAGTGCCAGAGTTAGCGCCTTTGCAGCGATCGCCGGCATGAGGAAAGCGGCTCCGAGAAGAAGAGCGTTCACGCCCAGGACCGTGATCTTACCCGACGCGTGTATGCGGCTGTAGACATCTGGCAGGCGCACAATCCCCGTGACGCCCATCACGGAGAAGAACACGCCGAACAATATCGCGGCAACCCCTACAATCTCAAAGATAGGCATACCAGTTCCTGTTAGAATACACGGCCTTCAATCAGGTAGCGGGCAATGCCCACCGTCGCAATGAAGCCGAACGCGGCCAGTGCAATACCCACGTCGAGGATAAAGGGCGCGTTCTGCAAGAGCGTCAGCAGGACGATGATGCCGACGAGCAGGACGGTTGTCGTCTCCATGACCTGCAGACGATCTGCCGGGCTGGGGCCGGCCAGAATGCGATAGAAGCAGGGCAGCAGCAGAATGCTCATCACCGCCAGCGCAAACTGAAGCACCATGACTGTGATCTCACTCACTTACGACCTCCCCAGTATGACTTTTAACATCCTGATACGCCGTGCCTGCACCTCATTTCCTGTCTCCTCCGTTGCCACAACGTTCAGAGAGTGGACATACATGGTGGTGGTGTCGTCGAACTCAATCGCCATCTCGCCCGGTGTCAGCGACAGGTTAGCTGCGCTGAGAGCCGTCATGGCCTTGCTGTTTTCAGCCTGTGTGGGGATGGCGATGATGCCCGGCTTCAGCCCCATATCTCTGGACAGCAGCCGGCGGGCGAGGTCTATCCCCGACAGTATAATATTCCAGTACAGGTCGGCCACAAAGATGATCAGCATCAGCACCTGGCGGGGCAGACGGCGCCACACGATCGGGGTGCGGGGGTCTGGCCGCATCACGAACAGAGCGGCAAGCCCGAGCAGGTAGCCGAGCACAAAGCTCTCTAAGGTGATCCGGTTCGTAATCCCCAGCCACAGCAGCGCCAGGGGCACGGCGAGCACTAGATACGTTGCCAAGGTTAACCTCCCAGTACGGCTAGAATGTAGATCTGTGGGTCGCTGATATGCGCGACCGCCAGCGTTGCGACATCCAACAGGGGCGCGCCGTACAGCCCCAGCAGGACGCACAGCCCGATGAGCAGCGCCGGTGCGAGCGGGCTGTCGCCGGTGGGCTTGACTTCCACACTCCCCTCATAGGGCCGCTGGAAGATCCACTGCCAGGTGCGGGTCATGTAAAGGAGCGTGATGATACCCGCGCCGACCACCAGCCCGGCCACTGGCCAGTTCTGGGCCTCGATACCTCCCTGTATCAGCGCAACCTTGCTGATGAAGCCGTTCAACGGCGGCGCTCCGGCCAGTGCCATCCCTCCCAGGAAGTACAGCACGCTTGTAAATACCTGTGACTTCCCGACGCCGCCTAACTCCGAGAGCCGCGCCGTCTTCGTCGCGGTGTGGCTGGCAACCACGCCGGTCGTCATCAGCAGTGCCGATTTGATGAAGGAGTGGTTGACGATGTACACCAGCGCGCCGACCAGTGCCCCCGTCGTGCCCCAGCCGATGCCAACCAGGATGAACCCCACCTGCCCGAAGGTCGAGTAAGCCAGCAGGCGCTTCGCGTCATATGTGCGCAGCGCGCCGAGGCTCCCGAACACAATGCCGATCACGCCCAGCGCAATCAGCAAGTTCTGAACGAGGAGGGCTTCACGCGTGAATATCACGGTGAGCATCCGGATAAGGCCGTAGACGCCGACTTTAACGACCACCGACGACAGCATCGCGCCCACAGGAGTCGGCGCAGTGGTGTGAAAATCCGGCTGCCAGAAGTGGAAGGGGAACACGGCACTCTTGAGCAGGAGCGCGCACATCATCATCACGGCGGCGGCCTGCGGCAGCAGCGGGGGGTCGGCTATGGCTGACAGCTGCGCGCCGATGTCTGCAATGTTGAGCGTCCGGAACTGACCGTACAGGGCGGCAATCCCGATCAGCAGGAACAGCGTGCCCATCGCGCTGATGAACAGATACTTGATGGCCGCTTCCAGCCCCAGCGGGTTGTCCGAAATCGCAACCAGGATTACCGAGCAGATCACCATCAGCTCGATGAAGACAAAGAGCGTGAAGATATCGCCCGTGTACAGCGCGCCGCTCAGCCCTGCGCTCATGCCCAGGAACAGCGGCATGTACGCGCGATAGGTAACGCTTATCTCTTTGCTGCCCAGAGTGTACAGAACACCGGCTGCGAGAACGGTCGTCGCCGTGACAGCAAAAATAGAGGACAGCAGGTCGCCGACCAGCACGATCCCGTAGGGCGGCTGCCAGCCACCAAGCTGGTAGACGAGCGTTTCCCCGCGCAGATTCGCCAGCAGCACGCCCACGGCGCACAGCCATGCCAGCACACTGCTTGTCATCCCTATCAGACGCTGCAAGGTTCGATTGCGCGACACCAGGATACTGAGGAAGGCAGCGCCAAGTGGGATGAAGATCGGCCCCAGCAGCAAACTGTTTTGCATGGGCTAACCCTTCAAGGAATCCAGCTCGTTGCTGTCAACCGTCTTGAAGCGGCGCGAGGCAACAGCGACAAAGCTGAGCAGCAAAGCGAACGAGCCGAAACCGATCACAATCGACGTGAGGATAAGCGCCTGCACCAGCGGGTCGCTTGGCTGACCGGCAACCTGATTGCTCGCATCGACGTAGGCCGGCGCGGTGCCGTCATAAACGCCCACAGCCAGGAACAGCAGGTTGATGGCGGTGAACAGGACATAGTAGCCCATCGCCGACTTGATCAAATCCCGGCGCAGGAGTTGAAAAACCCCAATACCGAACAGCACACCCGTCGCAACCGCAAATAGAATGTTTATCATCATAGTGGTTCAACCTCCAGTGGGTGAGTAATCGCTTCCATAATCGCACTGGCACTACCAAACACAGTGAGGAAGATCCCGACCTCGAACAGCAGCGAAGAC
>JAKORQ010000136.1 GCA_029777755.1 Planctomycetota bacterium | reverse complement strand
ATGAACATGCTGCCGGGCATGGGAGAGCTGACCCGCTCGCTGAACATCAAGGAAGGCGAGATGGAGAAGCAGGTGGTCAAGATGCAGGCCATCTACAACTCCATGAGCAAGAAGGAACGGCTCAATCCCGACCTGATCGACGCCAATCGTCGTCGCCGCATTGCGGCCGGTGCCGGCGTGCAGCCGCATGAGGTGGGGCAGTTCATCCGCCAGTTCGAGACCAGCCGTGACATGATGAAGGCCTTTGGCGGTATGAGCGCCATGAACAAGGCGCGCATGATGGGCAGCCTGATGCGGGGCGGCCTGGCCGGCCTGGGCTCCGGCTTCGGGCTGAAGACCAAGGGCTCGACCTACATGGAAAAGAAGGATCGAAACAAGAAGAAAAAGAAGCGCCGATAAGTTCGTCGAGGATCACCTTACTCCCACGGGCGAAGACTGCCCGCTCCATCTACGGTGGAACTGCGCTAGTTTCTGATCTGCTCGTATTCCCTTAGGGGGATGGTGATGGATCGAGCGCCACACCCTGCCATCGCAGAGCAGGATGTTCACAGGTGGACGCGCCGCGTGTAGACCCACCATTCGATCAATAGCAGCGGCAGGGCTGCGGCCGCGATGATCCACCACCAGAGCTCCAGGCGCGACTTGCCGGCAGCTGCTGAGAGAACCTGCCCGGCACGCCCGGGGGGAATGGCCGATGGCGTCAGGTTGCTCTCCTCCTCGGAAAGAAGATTCACCGCGAGCTGCTCCGCGCCCGGAATCTCCGGTGAGAGTGTGTAGAGCCCGACCTTCTCCAATGGCGGCAGAACCAGTTCGCCGCTTTCAGGCACGTTGATCGTTGCATTGATCGGGCCACTGATGCGCAATGTCCTGAGGTTCGGATCGACGCGGTTGAGCAGCGTTCGCTCAATCGTCGGCGACGACCCGGGTGGCAGCGATTCACGGACGTTTACTTGTGAGGAGAGCGCCAGGTACTCGGTGGCCTGCAGCATGAATATGGGGTAGCTGGAGTTGAAGACCCAGTCGCTGCTCAAGATGTCGAAGCCCACGACAAGGTGTGCCTTGCGCCCCTCGCGGTAGAGGATCATCAGCGGCCCGCGATCGCTATCCATCAGCACCTGCGACTCCAGCGGGAAATCTAGCTGCATTGTTTCCTGTATCGTGAGTTCGTTAAAGCGCAGGGCATTGAGTATGGGGTGTTCGCGGCGCCAGTCGATCACCTGCGGCTCGCCGAGGAACCTGATCCGGCCATCATCTTCAACGACCGGCTTTAGCTTCGACTCCGGCGGTGTGCTGGCGAAGTAGATGAACGAGCCTGCATCCGGCAGCTCCCTGGGGAAGTAGCGGTCGAAGACGATCAGGTCCATGTTATCCGGGATGGCTGACTCGTACTCCGATGGCTTGACGACCTTCAGCTCCTGCGTCGGTATGCCGCGCATGGCGCGGGTGAGGAAGATGTTTCCCTCCGTCACCACCATGACATTCAACTGGCGGGCGGGAGGCACGATGATGTTGACGACATCGTCGCTGGCCAGGGCATCTTCACGATAGAGATGCTGGAGCTTGACAACGGCCGCATCCTTGAGGTCGAGGGTGAACTCGACGCTGTCGCGCGTCTGGAAGTCGGGCGGGATCTCACTGGCATGCTGTTGTTTCCACTCAGGGTCGAACCAGCGCTTGGGCGGCAGCTCGACGGTTGCGATATGCTTGATCTCGTCATTGACGCTCAGTTGCACGTCGGTGGTGACCGGTTCGCTGCCGTAATTCGCCAATCGGGCGAAGACCTGCACTTCATTGGGACGCTCAAAGTTCCGCCTGGCCGACATCGCCACGATCCCGACGTTCTTCGCGTCATCCGAGCCCATCTTCACGTACTTGAGGTTGCCCATCAGCGTGAGCTCTTCGCTCAGGTCCATCACCTTGCCGTCGGAATATAGCCACACGTCCGGCGGCGTGGAACTGGGACGGTTCTGCTCGGGGATGAATGAAAGCTGGGCGTCAGCCAATTGGAACGCCAGCTTCAGTCGCGAGTACTTGTCGCTTGGTGTGATGGAACTGATCGCTCGACGCAGGGCGGCCGTGTCGGTGGTGAATGCCTGCACGGTATGCGCGGTTTCATCGAAGGCGATCACCATGCCGCGGCTGCCTCGCTTCATCGAGTTAACCAGGTCGATGGCCTGGCGCTTGGCTTCCTCAAGGCGCGATCCCCCGACGTCGGTGGCCGACATGGAAGCCGAGCGGTCGATCATGATGACGACCACCTCGCCGGCGCCCGGCGTGTGCTGAACCACCGGACGGGAAAGCGCCAGCCCCAGCAGCAGGAGCAGCAGCAACTGAAGGAACAGCAGCAGGTTTCGCCGCAGTCGCTGGAAGGGGGCGTTTACCTGCAGATCCTGTATTGCCTTGCGCCACAGCAGGGTGGAGGAGATGACCCTCTCCTGTCGGCGCAGCTTAAGAAAGTAAAGCGCCAGCAGCAGTGGCACCACGATGCCGGTGGCGATCAGTGCCGTCCAGGGATTGAGGAACTGTGGCCAGTTCATCCGATCAGCCCTCGCTCGCGCAGGTAGTTCAGGACCAGTGTATCAAACGGCACGGCCGTGCTGGTGAACAGATAAGTGCCGCCGCGACGGGTCACATACTCCTTGATGCCGGAGCAGTAGGCGTTGAGATTCTCCTTGTACTTCCTGATAAGCGGCGCGGTGATGGAGACCTCGGCCGTGTCGCCATCCTCGACATCCTTCAGCTTCAGGTCACCCTGCAGGTCGGGTTCGATCTCCTGCGGCGCCAGCACCTGGATTACGAACAGGTCGTAGTTCCCGCCAGCCAGGTAGCGCAGACCATTCTCATACCCACCCTTGTCGAAGAAGTCGGAGAGAATTACGCACACTCCCTTGCCGCGATTTGCCAGGGCGAAGCGCTTGCAGGCGCCTGAGAGGAAGCTGGTGCCGGCCGGCTTCAGATCCTGCAGGAACGACAGCATCTGCTGCACGCGACGCCGGCTGCGCATGTGGCCGGTCTCGGCCGAGATGGTGTCGGTGATGGCGGCCAGCGAGACGCGGTTGTAGTTTACCAGGCCGATATATCCCAGCGCGGCCGCCACCCGCTTCATGTAAAGCGCCGTGTTTGGATTGCCATAGTCGGCCGACGCGCTCATGTCGATCAGGATCGATAGCGCCAAGTCTTCCTCTTCCAGGAAAAGCCGCAGGAACAGCCGCTCTAGGCGGGCATAGATGTTCCAGTCGATGAAGCGCAGGTCGTCCCCGACGACGTAGTTGCGGTAGTCGGCAAACTCCACCGACTGCCCCCGCCGCTTCGATCGCCTCTCTCCCTTGAGCTTACCGGCAAGGATCTTGCGCGAAAGCACATCCAATCCCTCAAGCCGGTGCATGAACTCAGGCGTAAGCAAGAGATTGTCATCGACTGTGTTGCTCATTGTTGTTTGAAACACGGATGAACGCAGATGAACACAGATTCGCTCCTATACCACGTGTTATCGAGATATCGACGCTCGTAGGTCTGGACGTATGAACCTCTTGATCTTCACCCTGGGCGAACCGAAGTTGATCAGAAGGCAGATGGGAAGACCTGTAGCACGCAGATAGTTGACGCACTGTGCTGCATGGACAGGATCAAACTCACGTACGGCCTTCAGCTCAAGTATCACGCAGCTGTTCACAACGATGTCCGCAATGTAGTCGCCGACAGGCTCGCCCTGGTAGAACACAGTCACAGACTTCTGCTGCTCCACGCACAGGCCACGCCGGCGCAGCTCCACAGCCATGGCATTCTCGTAAACCTTCTCAAGGAATCCGCAGCCAAGCTCGTTCGAAACCGCAAACGCCGCCGCGATGCACTGGTGTGTGATGTCATTTAATCTGTGTTCATCTGTGTTCATCCGTGTTCCGCTTCTTTCCGTCATTGCAGGACTTCGATTGTGCCGTTGTGGTCGCCGCGGTTTAGTTTTTCGCAGATGTCCTGTGCCAGTTTCCTGTCGCGGACGGGAATGGCTATCTCGTGTCTGCCGGTTTTCCTGTTCCAGACACAGAAATGGCCGCCACGGGCTGTGACCACGGTGAACTTGCCTGAGTTTTTCGGGATCTTGTAAAGCGCCATCGTTTCTTCCTCTGTAGCGGCCTACACCTTTGCACCTTCAAACGCCGTCGGTGTCTCGGTGATTATTCGATCAATCACCATGTCGGTGGTGATTCCTTCCGCCTCGCCCTCAAAGTTCAGGATCAGGCGGTGGCGCATGGCCGGCTTGGCCACGTCCTTGATGTCCTGGAAGCTGACATGGAATCGTCCATCCAGCAGGGCACGTACCTTGGCCGCCAGCGTGATGGCCTGCGCCGCGCGTGGCGATGCGCCAAAGCGTATGAACTGATTCACCATCGGCACGGCGAACTCGCCCTTGGGGTGCGTCGCCAGAACGCAGCGGATCGCGTAATCCTGCACGTGGTCGGCGATGTGTACCCGCCGAACCAGCTGCTGATGAGCCAGAATTCCCGGGCCATCCAGCACTGACAGGATCTCCGGCCTGGCGTTGGTGGTGGTAAGGTCGAGGATCTTCTTGAGTTCCTTCCGATTGGAGTACTCCACTACCAGCTTGAACAGGAAGCGGTCGAGCTGCGCCTCGGGCAGGGGATAGGTGCCTTCCTGCTCGATGGGGTTCTGCGTCGCCATGACGAAGAACGGCTCATCGAGCTTGCGGATCTTTCCGCCGGCCGTTACCTGCCTCTCCTGCATCGCCTCCAGCAGTGCCGACTGTGTCTTGGGAGTGGCGCGGTTGATTTCGTCGGCCAGCACGATCTGGGCGAAGATCGGCCCGTGGACGAAGGTAAACTCGCGCCGGCCGGACTCGCTTTCCATCATCACGTTTGTGCCGATCACGTCGGCCGGCATCAGGTCGGGGGTGAACTGGATGCGGTTGAATTTCAGGTGCAGTGCCTGCGAGAGGGCACGGATGAGGGCGGTCTTGCCAAGCCCGGGCACGCCCTCGAGCAGGGCGTGTCCGCCGACGAAAAGGCAGGTGAGAACGCCGTCAATGATGGCCTCGTGGCCGATGATGGCCTTCTGTATCTGCTGCTTCACCGCGAGGTAGTCCCGTCGGAACTTCTCACATGCGGCCGCGACTTGCGGATCGATCTGTGTCTGGCTCATAGCTCACCTTTCTCACTTTTCGTCATTGTTGTCCATCTGTCTTCGTGCCCGGCGCTTGGCGGCCAGCAGACTGCTGGTGTGCTCGGCGCCATCAGTATCCTGCGGCTGCGGCGTATCCGGCTTCTGCGGCGGCTCGGCCGTTGCTCCGCCGAGCACGTGGTTGATGTCTCCCTCAATCCCGCTGCCTTCAAACTTTCGAGATGGATCGGGACGTTCGGCCATCGGCTCCTCACGCGATGCTTGCGCCACCTGGTCGGGCTGCTGCTCACGGGCGCCAAAACGCAGGCGGCGCAGGGCATCGACCGATTCGCTGGCGGTGCGATGCTGCGTGCGGAAGCTGTTGACGTATGCCGCCGTACGGTGCCAGATGGCCTTGAAGTCCCATGCCACGCGACGAATCGCGACATCAATGAGCATCAAGGCCATAACGACCGGCAGCAGGATGTCCCACACCGGCATCGGCGACGCGGTGCGCTTCAAACCTTCCCGGCTGAAGAGGTTGGCGGCCTCGACATTAAATGGCTCCAGCACTCTCCCGCCGGTGCGCTGGGCGATCTGCTCCAGCAGGGCGTCGTTGCTGCGCAGTTCGCGCATTTCCGGGTTGGTGTTGATCGCCGTGGCGGCCACCTGCCAGCCTGATTCACCCTTTGGCCCGACGTAGTTGATGCGGGCCACGTGGGCGCCTGGCCGAGCGTTCCTGATCACCGCCTCGTATATGCCCGGGCCGGTCTGGTTGAGCTGGATGTCCCTTGTCTGCATGTCCGGGCCGACGATCTGGCCGGTGACATTGAGGAAGTTCATGCTGCGCCTGTCGCGGTCCATCGCCTCAGCGCGGATGTGGATTGTGTCTCCCTCAACGCGTGTCTGGATGTCCATGTCGCGCGACATGGGAGGGCGTGCGACCGAGCGGATCACCTGCGCCCAGAACTTGCCGAACGCCGCGGATCCAACCCAGTTGGGCGCCCACTTTCGCGTTGCGTCGCTGGTGAAGATGGCCGTCTTGCCCAGGCCGGTCTGCCAGTGCGCCAGCAGCGGATCGTTCGCCTTACCTGCGACGATCGGCATGTCGATCAGTGGGTCATTCTTTTTGGTGGTCAGCACCATGCCATAGACGGGCGGCAGTTCTCCTTCCAGTCCCTGCACGACGCTGCTGGTATCTCTAAGGGCAAGCGGTATTCCGTTGGCGTCTTCGTGGATCAGCGTCCGGCGAACGATCCGCGCTTCCTTGATGAAGAGTTGCGGCAACTGGTTAAAGGTGTTGTTGATAGGGCCGTAGGCGCGCCCCTTGAGCTGATCGGCGATCGCCTGCATGGTGGGTGGCGGTAGGGTCGAGCTCAGGTCATGCGGATAGACGCTTATGGTGGATGCCGAGACCTTGGCGGCCGCGTACTCGGCCATCAGTTCCGGCGACGGCGGTATCGGGTCGCCATCGCTGATGATGATCAGGTGCTTGTGCCGGGCATCGGAGTCCTTAAGACCCGGCTGGCCTTCGGATCCATGCAGGGCGACCCGCATCGAGTCCTCGAAGTCGGGCATGTCTCCCTGCCGCATCTGCTTGGCGGCCGCCTTGGCCTTCGAGCCATCACCTTTCACCTGCAGGGGAAAATCCCACTGCGAAGAGTGCCTCGACCAGTCATAGGTGATGATGCCCACTTCGTCATAGGTGGATAGGGCGTCGATCGCCTTCAGCACGCACTGCGTTCCCCAGTAGTTGCCATTCTCGAACTCGCAGGCGTGCACGATCATCACCAGTGCGCCTTTGCCCACCTCTTTTCGCGCTGGCACATCCATGTTCACCGGCAGGATCTTCTCGACCTTGGATCCCTGCCAGCCGCCGGCGCCGAAGGCATCCGGTCCCCCGATCATGACCAGACCGCCGCCCATATCGTGGACGTAGGTGGCGAGGATGCCGTCCTGCTGTTGGTCCACGCCGCCGGCGCCACTGGGCACGTTGGCAAGTATCACCGCGTCATAGTTCTGAAACCCGAACAGGTCGCGCGGTATGTCGTCGATGGTGACGCGAACGAGATTGATGCCCTCGGGGCGAAGGGCGTTCAGGAGGTCCATACCGCCGCCATCGGGCACATTGTCGATGTACAGTATCGAGCCTTCGCCCTGAACGATGGTGAAGGCATCCATGGCGCTGGCGACGAGCACCGGCGGATCGCCGGCGGCACTCTCGTCGAGATCAAACACCGCCCTGAAGTTGTGGACACCGCCGGCCAGTGGCGGAACCTTGGCGACCACCTTGTTTGGACCGGGCTGTAGCGTCACTCGCCGCGTTGTCTGCATTCCCGGCGTGTCTGCGTCGATATCAACAGGCGAACCCTGGTGGAAGATGACCAGCGTGCCATCGACGGGTCGATCGGCGGTGGAGCGGAGTATCACCTCCAGCGTCATCGGCTCATTCTCACGCCGCCAGGTGGGGGCTATGAAGCGCTCCATCATGACGGCGCTGTCCACGCTGTAGCGCAGCGGCATGACGTCGATGGGAACATTCTGGGCGGCCGCCGCCTCGATGGCCGCATCAAGGTTGCCCGCGGTAGCATTGCCGTCGGAGATCAGCACGAGGCGATGCATGGCATCGTTGGACATGCTCGCGAGGGCAAGCTGTATGGCCGATGCGATATCGGTTCCCCGGCCACCTTCCATGATCGAGCGCGATCCCAGGTCGAGGCGAGTGCTCGGCAGCGTCTCAATTACGGCACGCTCGGCGAACCCGATGACGGCCATGGCATCCTCAGGCCGCTTGCGCTGATCGTTCATCGCTGCCTGCATGAACTCATTCACCGATTCGCGCAGCGTCGGTTGGGGATGATCGCGCACGTATGAGGTGGAATCGCTCAGGTCGCGGACGACGATGACATCAACCCGCTTGTGCTCCCTCTGCCAGCGAATCCCGCCCAGCAGCAGGACAAACCCCAGCAGTACCAGCAGCCGCGCAACGATGGCTACCCATTTGCGGATAGGCCCAAGCCCATTAAGGGAGCGAATCCCCAGCAATACGATAGGGATCCCCAATAGCAGAAAAATGCCCAGTGCGGCCAGGGGCGAGAGGTACTCGAGATGGATTGGGGATGTAAACGCCATCATCGGGCACGTACCGGAACTAAAGCGAATATACGTGCACGGTAATCTGGCGTACAGGGTATCTGCGAACGGTTCGGCCTGATTGTTGGACCGCTCCGCCGATGCGTGACTATGCCGCGAATGCCAGACGAGGGGCGGGACAGTAAACCTGCGCATCGCCCCTCGCCTTAGCCTTTCACGGTGACCCAGGTTCCTTCCCGTCCCTATCAGCCACACCCCGCATTGCCTGCCAGGTCCTTGCCGCGCTGTTGCAGTATCTGCGCTGCCACCTGGTTGGGATTGTACCCGGCCGGCAGGCGTACCAGGGGCTTGCTGTACTTGTCGCAGTACTGCTTCACTTCGCCAAACGAATGGCTTGTCCACCTGATCGCCAGCAGAACGGCAGCCGCGTCCGGACGTGCAACATACGGCTCGAACGAGGTGAAGGACTCGTGCTCTTTCGTGTCGATCCAGATCAGGTCCTTTAAGTCAAATGCTCGCTTGAGCGCTTCTACGGAATGCGGCCGCCTGACTCCGCCGATGAGTACCATCTCCTTGCCACGCAGCAGTTCGGCCACTGCCCTCACTTCGGCCGTGGGCTCCGATGTCGACGGATCCTCATCAACTTCCGGTCGGCTGGCGAGGTAGCTGTCGATTTCCCGCAACACCAGGCGTACGTTCTGCGGCAGCTCGATGCCGGGGATCATGTCCAATACCGGCAGGAGCAACTCGCGAAACCCCGTGTCGCTCGGCGGGACGCCATCGTCCACCATTTCATGGATCGTGTTAAGCACGACATTCCAGTCATGTTCATGATCGGCATCAGGTTGGTCAGCGATCCTTTTCAGGTGATATCGGATTCGCTTGATACGCAACTCGTATGCCCTGGATTGCCGGCGAGCTTCCTCAAGTCGCGATCTGAGCTCCTCCATCCGTCGGCCGATGTCAGGCCAGGAGGTCGCATCAGCGAGATCATCCAGCTTCATGTATCTGCGAATGAGGAACTGGATCTCGGAACAGGTCTGTCTCAGCCAGGTGTAGGTATATAACTGGTCCTGGTCACATTTGTAGCCTAACTGGCTGACGGCGCAGCGAAGTGCGGACTGTGCCTCCGCAAGAAGCTCCAGGGCCTGTTCCAGCGACCTTCGCTCGGGATCCTTTAAGATGCCTCGAACCAGGCCGATCCCTTCGGCCGTGACTTTGAAGCATCCCGCAAGGTTTTCATACAGCGCCAGATCCGAGACTGTTGGCCGATGATTCATCCAGAGGAAGCAGTCGTCGATTGCTTTTGCTCTTTCAATCAGCTGCCGGTCAACAGGATCAGTTTCCGTCTGGACGTTGGTTCCTTCGGAAATGAGGCGCTGTCGCGTGGCACACCATTCTGCTGCCTCCGCCTTGAGTCGCAGTCGCTTCTCGATGGTGGGCAGGTCAGCATCTTCAACCTTCGCATTGGGAGAGGCAGCTGCTGTAGCGGCCGCAGGGCGGGAGGGCGTGATGAAGCTGCCCAGCCCGGCTGCTTCGCGAATCTCAACAGGGATGGCCGGGCGTATCCTGCTTGTTTTTTCGCCGGATCTTTCCCCCTTTGTCTCCGCCTCTGCTGTCTGACATTCAGTGTCAGGCGCGCTCTCGACGCACGGCGGTTCGGTGATCGAAAGGATCGCTTCGGCCAGGGTCCGAAGTTGCTGTCGAAAGACGCTGTCTTGCTCGACTATTACCTTCAGACGCTTGGATATACCGAATAGTGCCATATCGAACGGATCGGCCGCTTCGGTACCAAGTCCCACAATACCGCGCTGCTCAATGCTCTGCATACAGAACCTCCTCCAAAGTTCACAGACGAGCCGGCCACAGTGGATATGAGATTGTTCCTGTGCGCACTGGGTTACCACTGTGTCTCAGAGAGATTACCCCTGGGACTGACAACGCCGTGTCAGTCCAGCAGGCCGCCATTTTGGCAATTGCACTGTGAGAGCAGGGGTCTGGGCGGCGAGGTCGCGGAATCTGCCTATTCGCCCACGTGTGTGGCTTTCAGTGAGAGCTTGAATCTACCTGCCTCGGTTTCCTGCACTGTTGCGATCAGGCGAAGGGCATCTATCCCAGTCGAGACGAGGTCGCAGAACGGGCGCGATGGATTGTGTTGCGTCTGGCGCGATTGGGACATGAGGCCGTCGAGTGAGGACGTGCGTATCAGCACGCTGTAGACTCCTTCGGGAATTGTTGCACTCTCCACTTTGACCATTCCAAAGTATGGCGACGATGATTCGCCGTCGGCCCCCGAGGGGATGTAGACCAGCACAGGCTCGTTCAGGGCAACTTCCTTTTCCAGCCCATTCCCATCCAGCCGCTGCACGCCCAACCGGTTGAGCATCTCCTCAGTCGGCGGTGCAGGCTTCCAGTTGGAATCGCCGGTGATCTTCCTGGCCAGTTCCTTGATCGCCTCTGCTTGCTGACTCTGCCCGGCTGCGCGGCAGAAGGTCCAGGCCAGCCTGAGCCTTTCCAGTGCTTCATCGTCGCGCTTCTGCTCGTGCAGATAGCGGGCGGCCAAAAGCTGCATGGCCGGGTCAGGTGAATGCTGCTGGATGATTCGCTCGGCCAGCCGGTTCCGCATCTCGGGGTTCATGTTACGCGTCAGGCTTACCAGCACCGGCAGGGCACTATCCTGCTCCATAATCTGGGCGATGGCGAGGTTGATATCGTTGGAGCTCATGCGATCGCGGTACCTGACGATGATCTGCTGTGAGCCATCGGGCTCGCCCGGTGTGCGATCTTGGCTCAACGGGAAGCCATCGATCATGGCACCGTCGCGCTCGGCCCGGAATGATCCGGGAGCCCGGGCGTTGCCCCAGTCTGACACCTTCCAACCCGCCTCGCGAAGCCGCTGCTGAAGGTCGCTGAGCGCATCGGGCCAGTTTTCGCTGGTCGCACGCCAGATGGTCAGGTTGTGCAACAGCAGACCGTGGCCGCTGATGAGTTGCTCAGTGCCGTCGACCTGGAGCCGTGGCAGGTCATCGGGCACCGGACGATAGGGCGGACAGAGCGCCTCGGGGACATCGCCGCCGATGCCGTGTTCCTCCGCCCATTTCGAGAGTTTCTTGGTCAACTCTCCCGCCAGTTGTTTGGCCACATCCTCGGCGGGCTGACGGTAGCGCGCCCCGGCCGATCCCACTTCCGTGGTAGTGCTGTGGTGCTCAAGCGTGCCACGTAAATCCACCTCCACCATTGGCGGAGTGAGATGGTCGGTTACGCGATGGTTTGGTTCCCACAGACTGCTGCCGGCCGAGACGGTGATGGTTGCGTCAATCTTCCTGCCGGTCGGCAGCATTCCACTTTCCTTGAGGACAGGCATGTCCACGAGGATGTAGAAGTCGTGCAGGCGCTTTGCGGGTTCCGGCCATTGACCGGACTCAAAATAGTCGACCTGATGTGCAAATGGCAGCTTGCGCAGCTCCTCAACGACCTGGGGCAGGGCACGACCAAGAAGCGGATGGCCAGACTGGTTGATCAGAGCAATTCGGCCGCATCGGAAGGGCACGTTCTCGCCTGACGAAGTGATGCTGCTCGCATTGAAGGAGCTGTTGCTCTTTGTGCTGGTGGCATGGAGCGACAATCCACCATCGGTGACACTGTCCTCTCGCTGCGCAAACGCCACCACGGCCGAGATTGCAATGTACCCACCTATGACCCCGGCCAACAGCAGGATCGCCTTTTTACGCCAGGATGACGCCGCCCGCGCTTTGCCGGGTTGCTTTCCCTGACCACCATCAGCACTCTGTTGACCCACATTTGCCTCCGAGATGTCATGAACCTCCCCAAGCCAGCCCGGGATGGCTCATTCTATCTCGTCAGCATGGGTGGCCGGCGTTACATTTCTGCAAAGTTTCTGTAATCGGGCAAGCCATGGGGACATGGGTGACGATCGAGCTGCAGGGGGCGCCCATTGCTATACGCAGTTGCGTACGTCAAGTTCTGCAAAAAGGTTCCTTGGGTGATGCCGGGGAAGGGCCAGCCTACTTCATCACGCCAGGCTGTGTGCGAGCATTCGCAGACATCCTCCTGCAACGGCCGCTCCATGGTCCTGCCCGAAGGCGCGGCGACGCTCGTCTCAGCCGCCCAGCACCTCGATGACATGAGCCGCGTCAACCGGCCGCTGGTCGAGGCCATCGCCAAGGCTCACCGCTGGCAGGCCCAGCTCGAATCCGGCGAATACGCCAGCCTCGAGGACCTGGCCAAAGACGTCGGCTGCGACCGCACCTACGTCGGCCGCATCCTCCACCTGACCAGCCTCGCGCCGGACATCATCGAGGCGATCCTGCGGGGCGAGGAACCCGATGGGATGAGTCTGGAGAAGCTGCGGAAGAATTTGCCGGTGAGGTGGGAGGAGCAGAGGAACAGCTGGCGGTAATGTCGTCACTCCATTTCCATATACGAGTGTCATCAAGCTTGTAGGACAAACATTACGACCAGCGCAATGATGACCATCGGCACGTAAAGTACCAGAAGCGTACGCGAAAACACGGTTGCCATCCAAGTACTTTGTCCGGTGGCATACGCAGAAGCGTTCATCGAGAAGTCCGTCGTCGCTGCTGTTCGTGCAGCATCGTACAGCTTGCGATACTGCCGCTCCTGCGAAAGATAAAAACCATCCAAGAGCCAGAAGATCGGGATCGCAAGGTATGTCACCAGAACGTAGCGCGGATCGGAATCCTTTGCGGCGAGCACGAACAGTGCGGATACCAAAGTGACCATCCAACCCTTAATGAAGAAGGAGTTGGTGTCCATCCGCGTTATCACGTCCTGGATGAATTACAAATGCTTGCGTTTGTCCTCGTCCATCATCGTCTCCTATATCACCATGAATGCGCGGCAATCGCATACAATTCATCCAACGCCTCAGGGCCTTGGGTCTTGCACACGTTGCCCCAAGTGATCAAGGTCTTGGGCGTGATGGGCCGGAGGCGGTCAAGATTCCGAATTGTATGCAAAATGCCTGGCCATTCACGTGCCTCTTTGATCATGCCGCTTGCTGCGTATTTCTCCGTTCGCTCCTTGTACCTGGCCGGCTCGACTTCTTCGGTAATCCCTGCAATGGTAAGTTCAGCGTAAATCCATGGCGAATAGGTTTGGTAGACAACGGCACTTGCAGCGATGGCGTCCGGCGTATTCACGAAGATCAAGCATTTCGTCTTGTGAATCATCATCCCCAGTGCCGTCGTTAGCATCATGTGCACATGGCTGGTGGTTTCGTTGCGCAACTCATAACTGTACGTTCTGCTTGAGGCTGCCAGCAATACTCGTTGTCGATGATCCGGAGAAGATCAGCGGCGTACCCCCAAATTGCGGAATCGGCGAAAGCCTTCAGGTCAAAGCGGTAGTCAAGCCAACCGGCAAGCAGCAGAACTAAGTCTTCGTTCCGGTGTGAATGCGATAGGAACACATCTGCGTGTACCTGGGGAAACCAGGTATCTTGAATCTTCGCTCCGTCTAGCACGGCTTGGTTCTGAGCAATTGTCGCCAGTGATTGCCGAACTGAGCTTGCGCTACTGGCGGTGACGGTTCGCCCATGCGCCATCATCTCGTGGCGGTACTTATCTTCGAAGATGAGTCCGTCGAAGCCTTTCAGGTTGAATCCCTTAAACATGCAAGCTCCTAACCGCGCTTTGTGCATGGCTTGCCGTTGAGCCAATCGGTGAGTTGCACATATACATTGTCAGCCTCATTGACCCACAGGACTGGTTGCTGGCCGCCGGTGGCGGTGGCCTGATCAATCCATGGGTAGAGGCCGGCATACTCCTGGCCGGGGTGCTCGCCGGGCTTCGTCGCCAGTGGGACCGTTGCCACCCGGCCCTTCATTCCGTCGAACAGCCCGAGTTCCCATGGCATCCAAATCGAGGTGTTCGCGGTGGAGGTGATGACGAAGAGCAGCGCCTTACAGCGGCTCATGTCCTGCTTCAGGGCTGCCGCAGTTTCCTTCGTGACCTTCGTTCGGTCTAGTTCCGGACGCTCTTTCCAATCGACGAAGACCGAGAGGTCAGCATCCTCCAGCATCTTCATGAAGCCAACCAGTTCCATCTTGTCGGCGTACCGGTGTGAAAGGAACACGTCATAATCCTTGACCTTCGCCGTCGCAAGCTTGTGTTCTGCAAGGACCTCGCTTGCTCGCTTTTCGTTGAATTGGGCGATCTTGGTGCTGCCGTATGTCGCACCGCTTCCCGCGTGAGAATTGCCATCTCAATGCCTCCCTGCCGCTGCAGACGTGAGCCCTATTGCCACGAGAGGGCGGCAACTGACGAAGTATGATTTCCTGAAGCATCTCCGGCCCTCGGTCTGCCGCCGGGAGTCGGCGCGGAGGCACCTTCGGGCTCACAAACCCGGTATGGTCTTTGTTCTTGCCGCTCAGGTCAAGAAATACTCTTGGGTTACAGAAAGACAGAGCGAACTGACGGAACCCCGACAGCTTCCCCAAATCCGTTTGGCACCGGTGCCACCGCTGGTATCGCCCGTTACCGCCATCAGCACTCACGCCCCCGAAGCAGTGCCATTGCAGTGCCAACCTGGCTTGCGGTGACAGTCATGTGACGATCATGTGAGCGCT
>JAKORQ010000135.1 GCA_029777755.1 Planctomycetota bacterium | reverse complement strand
CTGGGATGGCAACGGGCTGTGCCTGTTCACCAAGCGGCTCGACCAGGGTGGCTTCGTGTGGCCACAGGTCGATGATCGCGGCGGCAAGGTGGTGCTCAGTTCGACCCAGCTGTCGCTGCTGATCGAGGGCATCGACTGGCGCGTGCCGGAACGCGTCTGGAGGCCGGCCGCAGCGGGGTAAAAGACGTTCAAAACCTGCGCTGAAGCTTGGGTTATGGCCATGTCTGATGTATAAGTGGACATGCGGCTCGATCTCGACAATCTGCCTCATGATACAGCGCTTTTGCACCGTCTGGTGCGCGATATGGCAGCGCAGGTCTGCACCCGTGACAGCGAGATCGAGCGGCTTCGTCAGATCGTGAAGGAACTGCAGCGCATGCGCTTCGGGTGCCGGTCAGAGCGGCTCGATCCTGATCAGCTGGCGCTGGCACTTGAGGATCTGGACACCGATATCGCCGCCCTCGCAGCGGATCGTCCACCGGATACTTCGCCGCCACCGGAGGTCAAACCACGCCGCGAGCCGCTGCCGGGTCATCTCCTCCGCGAGGACATGGTGCTGGATGTACCGGGCGATGTCTGCCCGGACTGCGGCGGACCGCGCCATCCGATCGGCGAATCCGTCAGCGAGATGCTGGACTGGGTGCCGGCAACATTGCGGGTGATCCGCATCCGCCGGCCCAAATATGCCTGCCGACACTGCGCGATGGTCGCGCAGGTGCCGGCGCCCGAGCGGGTCATCGCCGGCGGGATAGCCACCCCAGCGCTGCTCGCCCATGTGCTGGTCAGCAAATATGCCGATCACTTGCCGCTTTATCGCCAGTCGCGGATCTTCGCACGCTATGGCGTGGAGCTGGAGCGCTCGACGCTGTCCGGATGGGTCGGCGGTGCCTGCTGGTGGCTTGATGCCCTGCACGAGCGGCTTGGCCGTCACGTCTTCGGTTCCGATCACATCTTTGCTGACGATACGCCGATCCCGGTGCTCGATCCGGGGCGCGGTCGGACCAAGACCGGTCGGCTATGGGTGTATGCCCGTGATCAGCGGGGCTGGTCGGGACCCGAGCCGCCAGCGGCAGCCTGCTTCTATGAACCCGACCGGAAAGCCGGGCGGCCCAAGGCTCATCTCGTCGACTATCGCGGTACCCTGCATGTCGACGGATATGTCGGGTTCGAGCAACTGACAGCTGACGGCAAGGTCAAACTTGCAGCCTGCTGGGCGCACACGCGGCGCAAGTTCTACGAGATCGCTCAGGCCGATGGCTCGCCGATTGCGCTTGAGGCCGTGCGTCGGATCGCGGACATCTATGTCGTCGAAGGACGAGTCAGAGGTCAAACGCCTGCCGATCGCCTGGCCCTGCGCCAAGCGGAATCGCGACCGCTGATCGATGCGCTGAAGCTCTGGCTGGAGCTGCAACTGCCCCGGCTCTCCGCGCGCAGTAAACTCGCCAAGGCGATCCGCTATGCGCTCACCCGTTGGACCGGCCTGACCCGGTTCCTCGAAGATGGTCGCATCGAGCTTGATACCAACCCGGTCGAGCGGGCCATCCGGCCTATCGCGCTCGGGCGCAAGAACCACCTGTTCGCCGGCTCCGATGGTGGCGGCAAGCGCTGGGCGATCATGGCCTCGTTCATCGAGACCTGCAAATTGAACGGCGTCGAACCACACGCTTGGCTCAGTGATGTCCTCCAGCGCATGGCCAATGGCCATCCCGCCAGCCATATCGATGATCTCCTGCCCTGGAACTGGAAAGCCGCGTTCGCTCCCGACAATAGCTGACAAGGTGCAGGCACCGGACGCTTACGGAGCGGGACCGCGTTTTCTGGCAAGTACGGATTTGACCGCTATGGCCTGACGACTTGCTCGTAGAGGCGAAGGGGTGGGGAGAGAGGTAAGCCGGAGACCGGAGGCAAAGAAACAGGCTGCGGCCATCCCTATTCGCGAAGGAACGCTCACGCCTGTAATCAGCTCACCTGCTGCCAGCCGAGGACCTCGCGCTGCTGCTTCCAGCACAAGGGAATGTCCATCCAGCGCAGGCGCTCGAGATTGAGCGCAGGCGGCTGATGGCCTGCGAGGATGTCACGCTGGAGGTCAGGGGCAAGGAATGCCAGGCGCAGGAGCTTGCGGTCGTGCTGCGAGACCGGCGAGGTTGTGATGAGCGGGAGACCCCGATGACGCGAGAGCATACCATGTGCCTTGCGCAGGGCAGCAATGAGATTGGCATCGGGCCGAGGTGGTGGTGCTGTGCCAGGGATGATCAGCCGCTGCCCGCCGCGCAGTGGCAGCGCGAGCGGAACCCGGATCTGGACGATGCTCTTGCTGGTATGAACAATGGTCTCATCTGCCGAGAGGGTATGAGCGATGCTGGAGGCAAGCTTGCCGGGCAGCTCGATCAGCAGGCCAGCAGGCATGAGCCGGACAGCAAGCGGCAGGCCGATAGGATTCTTTGCCGCTGGCTGCCAGCGGGAGACAAGACCCGTGATAACCTTTTCGATGGCAGGCGCTGCGATTCGTCGGATCTTGCCGGTGTGATCCCCAGGCGCTGCACCTGGTGCACTGCCCTGCTGGAGTGAGCTCGAGACATAATAGCGATAATGACGTCCGGTGTGGTTGCGCGAGAAGCTTGGACTCATGGGGGTGCCATCGATATCGAACAGCCTGCCTGCCAGTGGAGCCTTGGCGATCCGCCGTTCGGGTGCTGCCCGGTGCCGCCGGGCCTGCCCGTCGAGATGCCCGGCCACCTTCTCGAAGATATCCCGGGCAACGATCGCCTCGTGTTCGCCGGGATAGCAGGTACCCTTATGGGATATCTCGCCGAGATAGAGCCGGTTGCGTAGGAGGTGGAACAGGGCGCCGCGGCCCAGAGGCTGTCCCCCCAGGAACTTGCCCGAGGCGGTGATGCGCTGCTTGGAGACAATGCCCTGTCCGGCCAGCTCGCGCTGCAACGCATGGACCGAGCCCAGTTCGAGATAGCGGGCAAAGATATGCCGGACAGTGACAGCTTCAGTCTCATTGACCTGCAATGTCCGAGTCCCGGGGGCAGGCAGATCATAGCCCAGGGGGACAAGCCCACCCATCCACATGCCTTTGGCCTTGGAAGCAGCGATCTTGTCGCGGATGCGCTCGCCAGTCACTTCGCGTTCGAACTGGGCAAAGGAGAGCAGCACATTGAGTGTCAGCCGTCCCATGCTGCTGGTGGTGTTGAAAGCCTGGGTTACGCTGACGAAGCTCACCTCCTGCCCATCGAAACGTTCGACGATCCGGGCAAAGTCAGGCAGCGAGCGGGTCAGCCGGTCGATCTTGTAGACCACCACCACATCGATCAGCCCGGCATCGACGTCATCGAGCAGGCGGCGCAGCCCGGGGCGCTCCATGGTTCCACCCGAATAGCCGCCATCGTCGTAAAGCGTGGGCAGGACTTTCCAGCCTTCATGGGCCTGGCTTTTGATATAGGCCTCGCCTGCTTCCCGTTGGGCATCGAGGCTGTTGAACGATTGCTCGAGCCCTTCATCGGAACTCTTGCGCGTATAGATCGCACAGCGGATGGTCCTGGACTTCATATACTGTCCCTGAGGCCAAAGAAGCGGGGTCCGTTCCAGCGGCTTCCGGCAATCGCGGTGGCAGCTGCCGAGAGGCTGGGGAAGAGCTGCCCTTCCCAGCGGAACCCGTCTTCTTCGACCACCACTTCGATCTTGCGGCCTTTCCAGTTGCGGGTGAGACGGGCCCCTATACCCAGATGCTTGCCTTCGGCCTGCGGGGCACCGCTGCGGGCTAGGACCTTGCGGGTTTCTGGATCGAGCCCGCCCAGGGCTTCGGCCTGGACCCGCCAGGCGAGCAGCATGCGCATGATCGGTTCGGAGCGCAGGGATGGAGGAGCGCCGTAGCGCTGCCCCCATAAGTCCCGCAGGGCTTCGAGATCCATCTCGCCGATCCGGGCGACCAGTGCCTCTACGGCATTCCCTGCATCTGCATCCGCTCTCATACAGGCCTCACGCCCTGATAGCGGCGCACGCCATCGCTCTTCTGCGAGGTGATCACCAGTCCGCGTTTCTTCAGCGCGCCTGCCATGGCACCGCGGACCGAGTGGGCCTGCCAGCCGGTTGCCTCGGTCATCCCGGCAATGGTCGTACCTCCATCCTGCATGAGCAGGGCTTCGAGCTGGGCAAGGCGCGAAGGCCGGGTGGAGGTCGCCGCAACCGTATTGGTGTTTGCAGCGGCAGCTGTATCCGTATCATGCTGCGTATCGCCCGTTCTGGCCTTGGCCTCTACCGTCGTACTCATGGGGCGGGCCATGCGGCGCTGTTTCTTGGAGGGAGTCTCGCTCATTGTTCAGTCTCCGGTTATGCGAGGGCCAGAAGTGGCCGCCGCTACCGGGACAAGCCCGGGACCGCCGGGCGCACGGACAGCAATGCTCGGGTTTGCCGGACAGTCCAGTCGAAAGAGAGAGTGGCAGCGCTTGGTTGGGATAAGCAGCGAAGTTCAGAGAGGTGGATCAGCCGGATATCGGGACAGCTCGAATGGCTGGACAACGCGTAATTCAGACGGACGAATGGGCAGCTTTATGTTCCATCTAAGACGATCATCATCTCAGCGGAACAACAAAAGGGAACGGAACACCGTTATCAAGTCCGCAGATCAGGCTAAAATATGTCCGCTTTGAAAAACGGTCAGTGGCTCGTCTACATTCAGTGCTACCCAAGCAGAAAGATCGATAAACATGCAAAGCCACGCGATATGTGGTTGCAAAATGTCGACGGGAGAGAGATTTGAAGTTTGATCGACGCAATTTCATCGCATCGGGTGCCCTTGCTTCCGCAACCCTGCTCGCACCGCGCGCTTTTGCAAT
>JAKORQ010000134.1 GCA_029777755.1 Planctomycetota bacterium | reverse complement strand
GGTTTGTCACTTGCGCCCCGTGGACGAAGGCCCGGCCGGCGTGCGCCTGGCGACTTCCTCCTCGATAAGCTGCTTCAGCAGAGAGCGGTGGCAGCGTGATTCGCGATAGCAGGTGGAGGAGCAGAGCAGCGTGATGGTATGGCCGGCCGCCACGGCGTCGGCCAGTTTCTCGATCTGGGCACGGGCGGCCGGGTCCTGCATCTCCTTCAGGTAACGGCTGCGATAAACCTCCCAGGTGATGCTCTTGTGTGAGGGATCCTTCTCACGATACGCCTTCACCAGGTCAGGGCTGGGCGCCAGCTCCTTGCGCCATATGTCCCAGGTCTCCTTCTCCTTGGGAAGCCCGCGCGGGCGAAAGCGGGTAATGAGTATGCGCAGACCGTCCTCGGCCTCCTGGGGTTCATCCCAACGTTTGGTGCGAATCGCCACGACTAACTCTATGTGTAAATGCCCTCGATCGACCAGGCCTGCATGCCTGCCGTCAACCTCAGTGCGGCGGATACCGGGCATGCCAGTCGTCGGCCACGTCGGCGCAGGCCAGCAGGTCGCTCGCCAGTATCTGGATCTCATCGCGCAGCTCCAGGTGAGCCAGCCACTGCCCCGGGATCGCACCCACGCCCATGCGCGCGCCCATGAGGTTGCCGGTCATGGCTGCTGTGCTGTCGCTGTCGCCGGAGTGATTGGCCGCCAGGCGAACGGCGGAGAGGAAGTCGTCCGGGTACGCCAGGCTGCAATAGAGGGCGATCGCCAGCGCCTCCTCGGCAACCCAACCCTGCCCCAGCGACTCCACCGACTGCACCGATGGTTTTGCTCGCTCGGCCAGCCAGGTGGCCGACGCTATGGCGCTGGTGACTTCATCATGCCCTTCATACGACTCGAGGATGCGCAGCGCGCGGGCAATGGCCTGCTCGAGATGCGCGCCTTCCATGACGAAGCGGATGATGGCCGCAAACGCCCCGGCCGCCAGGTAACATGATGGATGCCCATGGGAGATGGCCGCCGCCTGCGCCCCCAGGTTGAACGGATCCGGGACGGCGGGCGCAAGCCCGATGGGGGCAACGCGCATCACGCCGCCGCTGCCCTTTGAATCATTGATGCGATTGCGCATCGAGCCCATCTCGCCTGACGCCAGCGCCGACAGGCAGGTGCTGCCGGGCGAGCGGCGATGGTACAGGTCGCGGCTGCCCAGCAGCCAGCCATCCAGTACCAACTCGGGTGCGACCGGCAGTTCCTCCCCCTGCGTATGCAGCCAGCGAAGATAGGCATGGTAGATGACGGACGCGTAATCACAATTGCGGTTCTGCCGCGCCCGTCGAACGGCGCGGATCACCCCCTCGGCCGTGAACATCGTCATCTGCGTGTCATCTGTGACGCGATACATGCCGTCAACCAGCGGCGGCTCGGTAATCCCCTCAGGACCGTACAACTCCTCAATATCACTCCAGGGCCTGAACTCCACCGGCGCCCCCAGGGCATCGCCTATGGCCCCTCCAAGCAGGCAACCAGCGACGCGACTCTGCTCAAACGTTCGATCAGCATCGCTGCGTTGGTACATTTCCGCATCTGAATGATGCGGATTATCTCCCTCTTTCTCCCGCATCAACTATGCTCCCTTCCGAACACCTCCTGCAATTTGTGCATATCAACCGTGCACCCGTTAAGGAAGCTAACATACCACACGCACTGCCAGCATCCTGTCAGCAAAACGATCTCTCAATCCAGATTCACATGGATCTACGCAGTCACTTTTTTGCACTGCCCGTAGCTGATCAGCGCGCAGCGCGCTTTTGGCGGGATACGCAGTTGAGGATCACGCATTCTCTCCGGGAAGAGCTGAGCGTGACAGTTCCGGCGACTGTAGCTGGCGCGTTGAGCGTTCCACCACCGGCACCTCGTTGATCTCGTCGCTGCCGGCGGCCGGGTCGAGGTCGCGGAACCTGCGGGCGGTGACCAGTACGCGAGATTCCAGCGACGCCACCGAGCTGTTGTACGCATCGACCGCCCTGTCGAGCGCCCTGCCCACGCTGGTGAAATGCTCGCTCATCGTCGAGATTCGCCTGTACAGCTCCTGGCCAAGCTTGCTGATTTCCATGGCGTTCTGCGCGATCCTCTCCTGCCGCCATCCGTAGGCCACCGCGCGCAGCAGCGATATCAGTGTGGTGGGCGTGGCGAGGATAACGTTCCTGTTCACGCCGATCTCGATAAGCTCCGGATCCTGCTCCAATGCGGCGGAGAAGAAGGATTCGCCGGGCAGGAACAGCACCACAAATTCAGGAGCCGGGTTAAACTGCTCAAAGTATGCCTTCTTGCCAAGCGCTTCTATGTGCGCGCGGACCTGGCTGGCGTGGTCCTTCAACTTGGCCAGGCGCACCTGCTCATCGGGAGCTTCCAGCGCCTCCAGGTATGCGCTAAGCGGTGTCTTGGCGTCCACCACCACGTTCTTGTTGCCCGGCAGGCGCACCACAAGGTCTGGACGGAGCCGGCCGCCTTCAGTCGCGACCGACATCTGCTGGGTGAAATCGCAGTGCTCGACCATGCCGGCCATCTCCACCACGCGCTTGAGCTGGATCTCGCCCCACCGGCCGCGCACCGTGGGCCGGCGCAGCGCCTGCACGAGGTTGGATGTCTCGCCACGCAGGCTGTTGCCGGTCTCGGCCAGCGCCCGCACCTGCTGGATAAGGCTACCGTATGCCTCCGCGCGGGCCTTCTCGATCTCCTGCATTTTGCCGTCGACCTTTTCCAGCGTTTCCTTCACCGGCTTGACCAGCTCGGCGATGGCCTGCTGCCGCTTCTCCAGGTCGCCCTTCGCTGATTCCTGGTACTTCTCAAGACTGGCCTTCGCCAGCTCAAGGAAGGATTGGTTGCTGGATTTAAGACACTCGGACGCCAGTGCCTTGAAGGCATCCGAGAGCTTCTGGCGGGCCTCATCGAGTAATGCCAGCTTCTCGGCGGCTGCCCTGCGCTCTTCTGCCATGGTGGCGGTAAGCTCCTTCTCCCGCCCGCTCAACTTGGTGATCTCATCACGCAGGCCGGTGATGGTGTTCTCCTGGCTGACGAGCTTCTCCTTCAGGCTCGCGATCTCGCTCTCGCGTGCGCTAAGCCGCTCCGTCAGGCGGGCCATCTCGCTGCTGGTGGTCGACTCGATGGCGAGTTCCGCCTGACGCACCTTCCCGCGCATGAACAGGTACCCGGCAAGGGCACCGAGAAATATCCCCAACAACAGACACGCAACAGGTATCAGGTAATCCATGGCAGAAACTCCTGCGGCCCTCTTCCGGCAGATCTTCCCCAAAGGCCAGCGGAAGCAATGATAAACGATCAGGGACGAAAAAACAGAAATCTTGGGCTGCTCGCACTCGGCGGATCGCGTTTCGTCATTCGTTGCGTCGTTACATCTGGCTAAACGGGTGAAGCGCAACGGAGGCGATCTCTTGCCGCCACACCTGCTGATTTACGGCGATTTAACGATCAAGATGGCCTTGTCCGAGATGATGGCGATGCTACCGTATCGAGCCAACAGGAGTCGGACATGTCTATTCAGTTCAATGAGTCGGATTGGAAACGCATCTCTGAGACATATCGAAAATGGTGGAACGGGGAACTGGAGCGGCCGCTGTTCAATGTCTGGATCACCGGCTGCGATCCCGGCCGGGAAGAGCCGAGGATCGCGCGTCGACATCGCACGGCGCAGTATCCCGATGAAGTATCGGCGGAGGAGATCGTCGACCGCTGGGACTACGAGCTTTCCTGCCGTCGCTATCCCGGCGACTCATTCCCCGTGGTCTGGCCCGACTTTGGCCCGGGCGCCCTGGCGGCATTCCTTGGCGCGCGTCCGCACGTGGACGACAACACCGTCTGGTTCCACGCGCCCGGCGAGATCGAGATTCAGGATTTGCACTTCCGCTACAACGAGCAGCATCCCTGGGTTAAGCGCATCGACAGCATCATCCAAGCGGCAAACCGACGATGGGGCGGCAATGTGCTCATCAGCACCACCGACCTGGGTGGAACGCTGGATGTGCTCCAGTCATTCCGGCCGGGCGAAGGGCTGCTGCTGGACCTGTATGACCAGCCGGATGAGGTGAAGCGCGTCACCAACGAGATCCACGAGGCATGGTGGAAATACTTCTGGCATTTCGCCGAGGTCGCGCAGACCGGCAAGGTGAATCGCGGCTATTCCGCCTGGACGGTGATCTACTCGGAAGACCCCTACTACATGCTCCAGTGCGACTTTGCCTACACGATCTCGCCGGCGATGTTCGATGAGTTTGTAAAGCCGGAGCTGGCGCGCTCCTGCCAGAAACTCAAGAACGCTTTCTATCACCTCGATGGCGTCGGGCAGTTGCCGCACCTTGATTCGCTGATGTCGATAGAGGAACTGCGCGGGGTGCAGTGGATCCCCGGCGATGGCAAGCCGAAGGTGACAGAGTGGCCCGACGTGATGCGCAAGATCCACTCGGCCGGGAAGTTGATCCAGTTCTACGCCCACCAGGCCGGCGGGATCGAGTCGATCGATCGGATGGTCGAGCAGCTTGGCACCGGCAAGGGCGTGCTGATGATCGGCGCGGTGCCGCGCGAGCAGGAGGACAAGCTCATGCGGCTCCTGGAGAAGTATGGTGCGGCATAAACATGGAACTGCCCGAGCTTACCGTTTCAGCGATCTGTAGCGGGTATCGGCCGACCTGGCTGGATAGTGTGCGCGATCGTGATGCGCTGCACTCGGTGGCCGAGCAGTATCGCCGCATGCTGCTGGCCGTGCTGCTGCAGATCCTCGAGCGCTATGAGCGAACTGCCGACTATCACATGATCGACACCAAGCTGGACATTCTCACCGGCGAGGATTTCTCAGCCGACGACCCACTGCGTGGCCGGGACGTTGTCTACTCGTGGATTCAGGGACGCGGACTGGAGGCGCTCGCCGGACATGGACGGTGGATTGCCGCAAGCGCAGGCCTGGACGACAGTTCACGTGAGGTTCTTCTCCGGCGGATCCAGCGCATGTTGCGCGAGGTAATGGAGAAGATGGAGCAGATCCGCGGATGCAATGGCGGCCGGCTGACATTCATGATGCGCATCAATGGTCGTCCGCTGTGGATCGATGATGAAGGTCGCATCCGCGAGGACGGTGACATCTCCACGTCGGCCGCCAACTACAGCGATCTTTTCTATGCCAAGGGGCTGGCGGCCGCGGCGGCATACCTGAGTGATCGAGGGCGGCTGGAGTCGGCCGAGCTTATGTTGAACCGGGCGTTTGCGGATATCGCGGCCGGGCAGTTTGTCAGCGATCAGCAGCCCATGGACGTGAAAAACCCGGTCCGCCCGGTAGCGGGACGAAATCCGCAGGGACCGTGGATGATCACCATCGGGGCGGCCGAGCTTCTATTGCGCCTGACGCATCAGCCCCGCTACGCCGAGATGGGGCTGCGCTGCATCGGGCATATCCTTCATCACCACGTTAAGTCCAGAGAGCAGGGACCTGCATGTTGCCAACAGTGGGAGATGTGGGAGTTTGTGGATGACGCGGGGTTGCCGTTTTTCGAGAACGGCATACTCCGCAGCGACCCCGGGCACGCCACCGAGTTTGCCGGGCTATCGCTCAAGTTCCTGCGAACCTGCCGGGAGCTGGGAATCCGCGTCACCGGCGAGGAACAGATGGCAGACGCGCTCCGCGGCGTGTTGCGTCAGAACTTCGCCAACGGCTTTTCATCAAGCGGCAAGGGAATCTGCAAGGCTTTCGACCTGGCGAGCCGACGCGCGATCAACACCGACATGCCGTGGTGGTCGCTGCCGGAGACGATTCGTGCGGCGATGGAAGCCCGCGAGGTGGCCGGACCGGATGAGAAGGATGGCCTGGCGGAGATTGCACGGCTCTGCTCCAACGCCTTCATGGAGTATTTTGTCCGGCCGGATCGCGGGCTGATGGCGAACCAGACCATCAACGCCGCTGGCGAACCTATCGCCACCATACCGGCCACTCC
>JAKORQ010000133.1 GCA_029777755.1 Planctomycetota bacterium | reverse complement strand
TGATCAAGGCGCCCAGCTCCAGCGGCTTATCGAGGAGACCAAGGCCGTCAATGCCAAGCTTGATCGCGTCATCACGGTACTGGAGAGCGGGCGCCTCCAGGTCGTGGTCGCCGAGAAGAAATAGCACCCTGTTTTTGGCAAGCACATCTGTATAATCGGGGGGTTCTGGCCGGAACCTATGCTGGCCACGGATGCGCTTGTGCACTGAGGGGAGTATTATGCCATCCAGATTACACGCTTTTACTCTAGTTGAAATACTGATCGTGGTGACGATCCTTGCCATCGCCGCCACGGTTGCAATTCCTTCCATATCCAATGGTTATGACAGCATCCGTGTCCCCAGCGCCGCCCGCATGGTGATGTCTGATCTCCTGTATGCCCAGAATTGCGCCATCACCCAGCAGCAGCGGATGTTCTTCTATCTGCTGGAAGACAGCGGCAATCGCGCTTACACCATCGCCTATGTGGAAGGCGAAACCCAGCCGGTCTCCGGGCTGACCTATGCCAATGTCAAGGCGGAGAAAGACTGTGACATGACAGTCAACGGCAAGGCGGTAAAGCTCCTCAAGCAGCCGGCGGTGCAGTCGCGCTACTTCGTCTGCTTCGGCCCCAAGGGCGGCGAAGGACCGCTGGCCCGCACCAAGCTCAGCTCGCTTAAGGCAGGCAGCAGCAACATCACAGTCTTCGGCTTCGACAGCCTCGGCCAGCCACTCAAGGCCGACGGCACTCCCTGCCTCGACCCGATCGAGCTGACCTTCACCAGCCTCGACGGCGGCATCACCCAGAAGCTGATCGTCACCCCGATCACCGGCGAAATCTCGGTGCCGTGAAGAACAGGGAAGACGAAGACTCGCGATACAAGAAAACACCGATCGCTAAGGCGAGCGGACGGGACGATAGTAGAAATCCGCCCGTCTGCGCAATCTCGCAGTAGCCGTCCGATCCTCGGCAAGCTCTTCTATCTTCGGCCTTTTCGCTTCATTGTTCCTCTTGTCCTCCCCTTGACACTCCCCTTACCTTTCCGTAAATCTCTCCCATGGATCACCCCAAGATCGTTTACGACGCGATTACATTCGATGACGTCCTGCTGATTCCCCGCCGTTCTGATTTTGTTCCCACTCAGGCCGATACGCGAAGCAGAGTCACTCGCAACATCGAGGTGAACATTCCGCTTCTGTCCGCCCCGATGGACACGGTCACCGAGTCCGCGCTGGCCATCGCGCTGGCGCAGGAAGGCGGCATCGGCATCATCCACAAGAATCTTTCGATCGACGCCCAGGCTCGCGAGGTGGAGAAGGTGAAGCGCTCCGAGAACGGCGTCATCACCGATCCCATCACCCTGCCGCCGAACGCGACACTGGCGGTCGCCCGGCAGATCATGAAGGACTATCATGTGAGCGGCATCCCGATCGTCGATGCCGACAACGGGCATCTCACGGCCGCCGGCCGACGACATGCCCGCCCAGCCCACAGCAAGCCGGCCAAGCTGCTGGGCATCCTCACCCGCCGGGACCTGAAGTTCCAGGAAGACGAGAATCGCCTGCTGGGCGACGTGATGACAAAGGAGAATCTCGTCACCGCCCCGGAGAACACCAGCCTCGAGGAGGCCGAGCGCATCCTGTACAAGGCCAAGGTGGAGAAGCTGCTGCTGGTGGACAAGGACGGCAACCTCGTCGGGCTGATCACCATGCGGGACATCGACAAGCTCCACCAGTTCCCCAACTCCTGCAAGGACAAGCGTGGCCGACTGCGCGTCGGGGCGGCCAGCGGTGTGCTGGATTTCGCCCGCATCGAGGCGTTGATCCGTGCCGAGGTGGATGTGCTGGTTATTGACACGGCACATGGGCACTCCAAGAACGTGATCGACACCGTCCGCGAGGTTAAGCGCAATTACAACATCGACGTGATCGCCGGTAATGTCGCCACGGCCGAGGGTGCACGAGACCTGATCGAGGCCGGAGTGGATGGCGTCAAGGTCGGCATTGGGCCCGGCTCCATCTGCACCACCCGCATCGTCACTGGCGTGGGCGTGCCGCAGATCTCGGCCATCTTCAACGCGGTCTCGGTTGCCGACGCGGCCGGCGTCCCGGTCATCGCCGACGGCGGTATCCGGCATTCCGGCGACATCACCAAGGCCATCGCCGCAGGCGCCAGCGCGGTAATGCTCGGGTCGCTGTTCGCCGGACTGGATGAGTCGCCGGGCGAACTGGTCATCCACCAGGGCCGGCGCTACAAGACTTACCGTGGCATGGGTTCCATGGGCGCGATGATCCAGGGCTCAAAGGATCGCTACGGCCAGGCGGGTGTGAACGAGTCGAGCAAGCTGGTTCCCGAGGGGATCGAGGGCCGCGTGCCCTACCGCGGGCCGCTTTCCGATTTCGTCTACCAGATGGTCGGCGGGCTGCGTGCCGGCATGGGCTACTGCGGCACTCGCACCATCGACGAGCTTCGCCGAGACGCCCGCTTCTGCCGCATCACCTCGGCGAGCATGACCGAGAGCCACCCGCACAACATCCAGATCACCCGCGAGGCGCCCAACTACAGCATGGGACACATGGCCGAGGCCAAGTAGTCTTGCCGGTACTGCACGAGATTTGAGCATCCTGGGATGTACGGTTCGCCGTGCATCTCAGGATGTTCTGCCATCGGCTTGCGACGAAGCGAAGCTACTCTACCTCAAGTGGAGCGGCTTGTCCTCAAGCCGCGGGACTTTGAATCGGCGGAAGTCTGCCCTAACTCGATGAGCGTTGACCGGCATCGAGAGTCGGCGCTGGCCAGGCTATATGCGGTGAAAGAGGAATTTGCTCCGTCCGGCTTCCCTGGCTCTGGTCGCCAATGGCCGCCAGGGATCACCTGGCCCCCCGCAGTTCCGGCGGAACTGCTCTACTGTCTCCCGCGGGCGGAGGGCCGCCCGCTCATCTTGAGTGGATCTGCTATCCGGGGCGATCTCGCGTTGGAAGCCGCGGCCGTCCGACTATAATCTAACCGTTGTCATCCGTTGGAGTTCAGGATTTGATGCGCATCTGTAACCTCATTGTTGTGCTGTCTGTTTTCGCCGGGCTGGCCGGCTGCTCCGAGAGCGGGCCGCGCAAGGACCCGCGCGAGGAAGCGCTGAAGGATCCGATGAACTACAACCCTGCTGCCCGGGAGAAGTACGATGTCAGTGGCGGCGGGCTTATGGAGTTGGACCGCAACGCGCTCAGAAAGGACCTGAGAAATGTTCTCGACCCGTAAGCTGATTGCCGTGGCACTTGTTTCCACCGTCGCCGCCGGCTGCGCTCAGCGCATCGACGGTTCGCGGGTACAGCAACTCTCCGACGCCCCCATCATTGAGGATGAGGCAATGGCCTTGCGGCAGTGGGACCAGACGACCGCCCTCTATGCCAACGGAACTTCAAGGTCCTACCCGACGATGTATCCCTATGTCCCGCAGGGAGACGTTCTCGGAGCCCAGCAGGCCTTCACTGCCCATGGGCTTTTCTTTGGCCAGACGTTGCTTCTGCCCATCACCGCGGTGCTGACTCCCCCGTGGCAGCAGCAGACCTATCGCGGTCTGCGAACGCCACCCACCTATACGGCCGTCCCCGTCGTGGAGCCGGATGCCGTGGGATATGCCCTCATGGGTGATCTGCCGGGATTCTCGCGCGTTCCCGTACGCAAGTACTGATCATATTACACCTTGCGAAGTAGAAGCCGGCGCATACGCAGCCGGCCTCATGCACATGCGCCAATTGACCTTCCGTCGGTGACTGGTACCGTGCTATCGGTTGCGGGATGACCGATAGCTCAGATCAGCAAAGGACAGGATCAGCGATGAAGACAGTCGTGGAGATCGACGGGGTTGATTTCCTCATCAACGGGAAGAAAACGTACGAGGGTGTCGAGCACAATGGCCGACGGATTGAGGGACTGCTGCTGAACAGCCGCATGATCCAGGGCATCTTCGACGACGAGAATCCCGCAACCCGTGACTTCTGGAAGTATCCCGACACCGGCAAATGGGACCCGCAGCGCAATGTGGATGAGTTTTGCGCCGCCCTGCCCGAGTATCGCCGGCATGGCCTGCTGGCCGTCACCGTCGGCATGCAGGGAGGCGGATCGGTCTACGATCCCATTCCCTACGATCACACCATCACGACGGCGTTTCGTCCCGATGGCTCGCTGAAAAGCGCTTGGCTGGATCGACTCCAGCAGGTGCTGCGGGCGGCCGACGATTGCGGGATGGTGGTCATCGTCAACTACTTTTACTGGCGGCAGGAACGCTTTGAGAATGACGCGGCCATCTGCCGCGCTACCGAGGCATTGACGCAGTGGCTGCTGGCCACCGGCATGCGCAACATCATCGTCGACCTCAAGAACGAGATTAAGGATCAGGATGGCCTGCTCTCCAGCCGCGGCATTGCCACCCTGCTGGATATCGCACGCCAACAGAAGCTCAATGGCCGGCGGCTGATCATCAGCACCAGCACGCATCCAGAGAACTGCCTGCCGTCAGGTGCATGGCCGAGCCTCGTCGACCTGTTCATGCCGCATGGCAATGACCAGCTCCCTGACCGCTGGCGTTCCGACCTGCGCGGCATCAAGGCATCGGAGCACTATCGCTCGTTCCCCCGGCCAATCTGCTGCAACGAGGACTCGATCGACCTGCCCAGCTTCGAGGTCTGCCTCGATGAGCATTGCTCCTGGGGCTACTACGACCAGGGCTACGGCTGCGGCCAGAAGCAGATCAAGCACGATTGGTCAGCCCACCCCCGTGAATCCCGCTACGAGGATCTCAGCGGCTTCCAGACGGTCCCGGTCAACTGGTCGATCAACACGCCGCACAAGCGGGCGTTCTTCGGCCGGGTTGCGGAAGTCACCCAGGGCCGGTGACAGGAAAAGGGGCTGATGTTCTGTTCATCGTTGATCGTTGATTGACAGCGCAGGTACGTCTCGGATCAGTCAATCAACGATCAGAAATAAACACGCAGCTCATAGCTGCGACGAGTCCAGCGACGTCAGGTTGATGCCGCACTCGATCTTGCTTGAGCCGCTCCAGCGGCCTGCGCGTTCGTCCTCGCCGGCCGAGATGGGGCGCGTGCAGGAAAGCGGATTGCAGCCGATCGACAGGTAACCCTTGTCGCGCAACGGATGGTACGGCAGGTCATTTTCCTTCAGGTACTGATGGATTTCCCTGCCGGTCCAGTTCAGCAGCGGCGAGATCGCGTGGCACCGATACCGCGGCGAGTACTCGATGAACTGCCGGTTGGCGCGCGTCTCAGCCTGCCGTCGGCGTATGCCGCGCAGCCAGCCCTTGGGAGCAAGATCGCGCATGGCCCGGTCAAACGGCTCGTTCTGGTTGGTCGCGCAGCAGCAGGCGATATCCTCCCGGTACTGTGGGTCCTTCTCACCCTTTGACTGAAGGTACGCGATCGGATCCTGCCGGGTGCGGTACACCCACACGTTCAGGTTCAGCCGCTTGCGCAGCTCCTCCATGAACTGCCACGTCTCGGGGAAGAGATACCCCGTGTCCACCATGATGATGCGGATGTTGGGGTAGACGCGCGTGGCCATGTGCAGCAGTACCGCAGAGTCGGCACCAAAGCTTGAGCTCATCACCAGGTCTTCGCCGTACTCCGCGTAAGCCCATTTCACCACATCCAGGGGATGCGATTTCTCAAACAGGGAATTGAGCGCCGGCACATCTGTTTCGGTCAGCATTGGATTTACTCGCTTAACGCAGTGATCTTCTGTTGCAACTGGTCGAAAAACTCGCGCGGTACGCGCCGCCCCCTCGACCAGCCGAACTGAATGTGCTTCTTGCTGTGGCCGTGGAAATCCGAGCCTCCCGTTTTCAGTAGTCCGTATTCATCGGCCATCTCGCTGTAGCGCGCCACCAGGTCGTCATCATGGTCGGAGTGCATCACCTCGATGCCCTGCAGCCCCATGTCCACGAGGTTCTTGATAGTCGTGCGCAGTTCCGAGTCATTATCGCAGCGCAACTGCACCGGATGCGCCAGAACCGAGATGCCGCCAGACTCGTGGATCATCTCCAGCGCCTGTCGCGGCGGCAGCCGTTCCTTATCGAAATATGCCAGTCCTCCCTGCCCAAGGTACTTGTCGAAGGCATGCTTGATGCTCGAGACGTAACCCTTGCGCACGAGGATGGCGGCCAGGTGCGGCCGGCCGAGTACATTGCCGCCGGCCTCCTGCTCCCATTCCTCCATCGTCACCGCGACACCCAGCTCATTGAGCTTCTGTACGATGCGGGGGTTGCGGTTGTTGCGCCCCTCGATGAGCTGCCGCGACAGGTCGGCCAGCACCTCGCTGTCGGGATCCACCCCATAACCCAGCAGGTGCATGTTCCCCGGGCTGCGCCACTCGCAGGAAATCTCGATGCCGGTGATGAAGTCGATGCCTAATTCCGCGGCAGCTTCCGCGGCTTCCCTGTTGCCGGCGATGGTGTCATGGTCGGTCAGCGCCATGGCGCTGACACCCGAAGCCTTTGCCAGCTTCACGACCTCCCTCGGCGAAAGCGATCCATCCGACGCGGTGGAATGGCAATGTAGATCGACATAACTCATGACTGCAGATAACCGCCCTTCTGGAGATACTGGATAACCTGTTCCGCCGACTCTTCCGGGCTACACGCCTCGGTGTCGAGCGTGATCTCCGCATCGGTCGGTTCCTCGTAGGGATCGTCGATGCCAGTGAACCCGCGGATCTCTCCTGCACGGGCCTTCTTGTAAAGGCCCTTGGGATCACGGCTCTCCGCCACCGCGAGACTCGCCTTCACGTACACTTCCACGAAATCACCTGGCGCCATCTTCTTGCGTACGGCCTCGCGGTCAGCCCGATAGGGACTGATGAAGCTGACGATGACGATCACCCCGGCATCGGTGAACAGCCTGGCGACCTCGCCAACCCGACGGATATTTTCCGTCCGGTCAGCCGGCGAGAACCCAAGGTTGCTGTTCAGCCCATGCCGGACATTGTCGCCGTCCAGCCGGTATGCGAGCTTGCCCTGCGCGATGAGCTTCTGCTCGATCAGGCAGGCGATGGTGCTTTTCCCCGCGCCTGACAGGCCGGTCATCCACAGCGTCACCCCCTTTTGTCCGAGGACGCGCTCGCGATCGCTGCGATTCACATGACCGGCATGCCAGGTGATATTGCTCGGTAAACTCATTCGAGCCTTTCAGTCCTGCTCAAACAAAGCAGTAGACAGGTAACGTTCGCCGATCGAGGGCAGGATCGCAACGATCAGCTTGCCCTTGTTCTCGGGCTGGGCCGAAACGCGGGCCGCGGCCGCGATCGCCGCGCCAGAGCTGATACCGCAGAAGATGCCCTCTTCCTTGTGAAGTCGGCGCGCCCACTCGATCGCTTCCTCGTCGGTGATACCTACTACATCGTCCACCACGCTCAGGTTCAGGTTCTTGGGCACAAAGCCAGCGCCCAAGCCCTGGATCTTGTGACGGCCGGGCTTGAGCTGGTCACCTGAGCGCGTCTGGGCGATGACCGGTGAGGCGGCCGGCTCAACCGCGATTGCCTTGAAACTGGGCTTGCGCGCCTTGATGACCTCGGCGACGCCGGTGAGCGTGCCGCCGGTGCCAACGCCGGAGATAAGGATGTCCACCTTGCCCTCGGTGTCGGCCCAGATCTCCTCGGCCGTCGTGCGGCGATGGATCTCCGGGTTGGCCGGGTTCTCAAACTGCTGGGGAATGTAGCTGCCGGGGGTGTTGTCGTGGATCTCCTGCGCCTTGGCGATAGCCCCTTTCATGCCGTCTGCCGCGGGCGTAAGAACCAGCTCGGCGCCAAGCGCCTTGAGCAGCTTGCGGCGCTCGATGCTCATCGACTCGGGCATGGTGAGGATCAGCTTGTAACCCCTGGCGGCGCACACGAAAGCCAGGGCGATACCGGTATTGCCGCTGGTGGGCTCGATAATCACGGTATCCTTGTTGATCTTCCCTGCCTTCTCGCCAGCCTCGATCATGGCAAGGCCGATACGGTCCTTCACGCTGGAAAGCGGGTTGAAGAACTCGCACTTGGCCAGGACAGTGGCTCCGCCCGGGGGGATAACGCGGTTGATGCGAACCAGCGGCGTACCGCCGATCACGTCGGTGATGTCGTTGTAAACGCGGCCATGTGGCTTAGCTGCCATGATCTACCATCTCCTTCATCTAAATGGTTGCGATTTCCTACTAAATATAGAGGGAAGTAGGAGAAGCGTCAAATTGTTCTTGTCGAAACCTGCTGACGGGCGACCTGAACAGAAAAAAGCCTCAGCACTGTGGAGTTTACTCTCCTTGCGAGTGCTGAGGCTACCTCAGGGATGATCGAAAGCCAGCTAAGCCCTAGATGGCGTCGCTGCCCCGCTCCCCGGTGCGGATGCGGATGCAATCCTCCAGGGGCGTTATGAATATCTTGCCATCGCCGATCTCGCCGCCGTTATGGCGTGCAGCCTTGAGTATGGCCTGCACGGTGATTTCCACGAACGCGTCGTTACAGGCGATATCCAGCCGTACCTTCGGCAGGAGGTTGGGTGCAACTGACTGCCCTCGGTACAACTCCTCCGTCGCCACTCCGCCTTGGGCCCGGCCATGGCCGGTGCAGCGACTTACCGTGATTCGGGTGATATCCGCCGCCAGCAGCGCTTCACGCACTTCGTCGAGCTTATCGGGCTGAATTACTGCGGTGATCAACTTCATGATTGACTCCCAGGTTTTCGTTTGTTCGCTTTGTTAGTTCAGGTTGAGCAGGCCGTATCCATGCTCGCCGTGCAGGACATGGTCCATACCGGCCTTTTCCTCACGCTCGCTGAGGCGGAAGCCAACCAGCTTCTCCACGAGCACCACCAGCACGATCGTGCAGACTGCGGCATAGGCCACGGTCACGCCGACGCTGGCGGCCTGCACGCCCAGCTGATCCATCACGCCCCAGCCGGCGGAGGAAGCCTGGGCATCAGCCCACCAGGCATCGCGGATGAAGAAGGTCAGGGCCAACGCACCAGTTATTCCAGCCACGCCATGCACGCCGAAGACGTCCAGGCTGTCGTCGTAACCGAGCACGTTCTTGATCTGGATTGCCAGGTACGAGGCGATCGAGGCCACGAATCCCAGCACGATTGCGCCACCAGGGGTCACCACGCCCGCGGCCGGGGTGATCACGACCAGGCCGGCGAGAATTCCCGACGCAAGACCCAGGCTGGTTGCCTTCTTGTGGTGCAGGGCCTCGATCAGCATCCATGCCAAGCCACCGGCAGCGGCGGCGGCCTGCGTTGCGGTCAGGGCCTGTGCAGTTGCCAGGTTGCTGCTGACCGACGAACCGGCGTTAAACCCGAACCAGCCGACCCACAGAAAACCAGCGCCCAGCAGGGTCAGGACCAGGTTGTTCGGCTGCATCGCGGTGCCCGGGTAGCCGCGGCGGCGACCCAGGTACAGGGCACAGACCAGGGCGCTGACGCCAGAGGAAATATGCACCACGGTACCGCCAGCGAAGTCGATCGCTCCTGCGGCGCCCATGTTGAACAGGAAGCCGTCAGAAGCCCACACCCAGTGAGCCAGCGGGTTGTACACGATGATCGACCAGAGCGCGATGAACACGCAGTAGCCGCGGAACCGCACGCGCTCGGCGAACGCACCGGCGATCAGGGCCGGCGTGATGATGGCAAACTTGCCCTGGAACATCGCGAACACGTACTCAGGAATCCCGGCTTCCAGCTCGGAGGCGTCGATTCCCTGCAGCAGGAAGTAATCGCTGCTCCATCCAAACCATCCACCCGCCACGCTCGGGCCAAACGCCATCGAGTACCCGCAGATGACCCACAGTACTCCGATGATCGCCATGGCCGAGAAACTATGCATCATCGTGCCCAGGACGTTCTTGGTTCGCACCAGACCGCCGTAAAACAGCGCCAGGCCGGGCACCATCAGAAGAACCAGCGCTGTAGAGGTAAGCATCCACGAGGTAATACCCGAATCGTTGTGCACCACGGTCGGCTCAACCACTTCGGCTTGCGCACAGGCAACCGCGGCTGATAGCCCCACCATCAGTGCTGCCAAACCTGGCAATCGTCGAAATACGAACATCGTTGCTCCTTGTATCAGTTGCAGAAAACCGCTGTATGCCTGGCCATCGCATCAGCTCGATTCGGGTAATTGCAACCGCCGTACCGCAACGAAGAAGGACGCGCAACATGCAGTTTTTTTGGGCATTTTCCGCGATCCGGCCTTCAGAAGGTCATTTCGAGGCTCTAAACCATGCGCACCAAGCGCGCACGATCAGGTATGGCCTGCATGCCTCTGCTTAGAAAATGATCAGTAAGGGGTCCGGGAACTCAGTCGTCGCTGTCCAGATCATCCGTGAGGTGATCTTCCACCGTTGTTGTGGCCTGATCCTCAGCCTCTTCCTCGAAGAGCTTCTGCTGCTGGATGCGGGTTCGACGCCCGGAACCTGGGCCGGCGAGCTTCACGCTGTCAGGGCCAAGCACTGACTCCAGCTCTTCGATCACGGCATCATCGACGCGGATGGCGAAGTCCCTGCCTAAGCGCAATGTGACCTTCTTCTTCTCCCCGGTCACGATCTTGGCATATACAGTAGCGCGGCCCTGATGCTTCGCCAGGATCGGCTTTAGCTGGTTGATTACATTGATGTTGTGGCGACCAGCCTCGATGTGCAGCGCCACCCCGGTTGTGAGCCGGCTCACGGCCTCGGAGGCCGGGAACATCTCCGAGACTACGATGCTGGGTGTCTCACGGCGACGATCCACCCGCCCGCGGATGAAGACGATGGAGTCGGTCTCCAGCAGTCCCGGGTAGGTCGACTTCACCTCGGCATACATATCGGCGAAGAGCACGCCATCGATCTGGCCTTCCAGGTCCTCGAAAGTAACCATCGCCATCGACTGGCCGGCCGATCGCCCGTTCTTGGTGATGGTGTTCTTCACGCGCGTGATCATGGCGCCCATGACCACCTCTGTGCCGCCCGGCTCTTCCTTCACGTCGCGGGTGGTGTGCGAGCTGTAGCGCTCCAGCAGTTCCTGATTGTCGGTGAGCGGATGGCTGGAGACGTAGAAGCCCAGCAATTCCTTCTCGAACTTCAGCAGCTCCTGGCTGGGCAGTTCCTCCAGGTCAGGCAGCGGCGGCGGAGCGGGAGGCTCGATGGCCGCATCCTCGCCGGCGAACATGTTGAGCTGGCCGGAGTCGCGGTCGGCGGCGATCTGCTGGGCGATGTCGATCGCCTTCTCCAGCACCGCCAGCAACTGCGAGCGCCTGCCCATCGAGGACATTGCGCCGCACTTGATGAGCGCCTCGATGGTGCTGCGGGTCACGGTGCGCAGATCGACGCGCTCGCAGAAGTCGAAGATGGTCATGAACGGCCCGCGCTTCTGCCGCTCGGAGATGATCGCCTCCACCGCCTTCTCACCCACGCCACGGACGGCCATCAGTCCAAAGCGGATGACCTGCTTCCTGACGACCTTCCTGTTCTTGCCCCTGCCCTGTTCTTCCTCGATGGTGACCGGCGAGAAGTCCTTGTCTGACTCGTTCACGTCCGGCGGCAGCACGCGTATCCCGATGGAGCCGTCAGGCAGGTGCAGGCGGCGGCACTCATCGATGTACTCCACCACCTTGTCGGTGTCGCTCATTTCGTAGGTGAGCAGCGCGGCCATGAACTCGGCCGGGTGGTAGGTCTTGAGATAAGCGGTCTGGAATGCGACGAATGCGTAACGGGTGGAGTGCGACTTGTTGAAGCCGTAGCCGCCGAACTTGAGGATGTGCTCGAAGATCTCGTTGGCTTTCTCCTCGGTGACTCCCTTGGCCAGCACACCCTGGATGAAGGCGGGTTTCTGCTTGGCGATGAACTCCACCTGTTTCTTGCTGATGGCCTTGATCAGCTTGTACGCGGTGGCCAGCTCGATGTCGCCCAGGCCATTGAAGATCTGCATGACCTGCTCCTGGTAGACCATGATGCCGTAGGTCTCTTCCAGGATCTTGTCCATGATCGGGTGAACCTGCGGCACCGGCTCCAGGCCATGCTTGCGGGCGCAGTACGACGGGATCAGTTCCATCGGACCGGGGCGATACAGCGCGTTGGCGGCGATCAGGTCCTCGATGCGGTCCGGCTTCATCTTCATCAGCAGGTCCTGCATCCCGCCGGATTCAAACTGGAACACGCCCTTGGTCTGCCCGCGCTGGAACAGCTCCAGCACCTTCATGTCGGTGATGTCGATGCGCTCGATGTCGATATCGATCCCCTTGGTGGCCTTCACCAGGTTCACCGCACGGGTTATGACCGAGAGCGTCTTGAGCCCGAGGAAGTCCATCTTCAGCAGGCCGACTTTCTCGGAGATGGGGCCTTCAAACTGCGTGAGGATGGTGCCATCCTTGTCGCGATACAGCGGCACGAGGTTGTCCAGCGGCTGATCGCAGATGATCACACCGGCCGCATGGCAGCCGGCGTTGCGGCAAAGACCCTCGAGCTTTAGCGCGATGTCGACGATTCGCCTGGTCTGCTCGTTGTTCTTGTAGTCCTTCTCGAAGTCCGGGACGGTATCCAGCGCCTTTTTGAGCGTCATGTTCGGCGCGTTGGGGATCATCTTGGTCAGGCGATCGGATTCAGCCAGCGGGACGCCCAATACCCTGGCGACGTCCTTCACCGCATTCTTCGCAGCCAGCGTTCCGAAGGTGATGATCTGGGCCACGTGGCCATACTTCTGGCGAACGTAGTCGATGACCTTCTGCCGTCCGTCCTGGCAGATGTCGATATCGATATCGGGCATCTCCGAGCGGTTGGGGTCCATGAATCGCTCGAACAGCAGGCCATAGCGCAGCGGATCGACGTTGCACAGGCCCAGCAGGTAGCCGACCATGGTTCCCACGCCCGAGCCACGGGCGCCCACCGGGATGCCATTGGCGCGGGCGTAATTACAGAAATCCCACACGATCAGGAAGTAGGAGCAGAACTGCTTGGAGATGATGACCGCCAGTTCCTTCTCCAGGCGGGCGCGGATCTCGGGGCTGACATCGCGCGTGCCGTAGCGCCACTCCAGGCCGTGCTCGCAGAGCTGCCTCAGGTAGCGCTCATCATCCTTCATCTCCTCCACCGGCTTGGGGGCTGACGGGAAGGTGCAGTCCTTCTCGATCTTCTCCCCCGGGACCTTGTAGACCGGTGCGTAGCGCTTGGAGAAATCCAGCTCGAGGTTGCACATCTCGGCGATGCGCAGCGTGTTGTCGATCGCCTCGGGGAAATCCTTGAGTGCATCGCACATCTCCCCCGGGCTTTTAAGGTAAAGGTCCGGCGGATACATCATCCGCTTTTCCTCGGCGATCTTCTTGCCCGTGCTGATGCAGGTCAGCACCGCGTGGGCATAGTGATCCTCCTTCTTGAGGAAGTGAACGTCATTGGTGCCGACAATACCGCAGCCAAGCGACCTGGCGATCTCCACCAGCTCCGGGTTCACCTGGTCCTGCTCGGCGATCCCCTGCTTCTGCACCTCTATGAAGAAGCGCTCAGGGCCGAGGATCTTGAGATACTCCTCGGCCATCCGCCGGGCGGCCTTGGCGTCGCGCGCCATCAGGGCACTGGGCACCTCGCCTCCCAGGCAGGCGCTGGTCGCGATCAACCCGGCGCTGAACTCTTTCAGAACTTCCTTGTCGATTCGCGGCTTGTAGTAAAAACCTTCGCGATAGGCGATGGAGGAGAGCTTGAGCAGATTCCTGTAGCCCTCCATGTTCTGCGCCAGCAGAACGAGATGAAAGGCGGCCTCCCCCGCATGCCCCCCGGGGGTGGAACGGTCGCGGCGGTCTCCCGGGGCAATGTAGGCCTCCATGCCGATGATCGGCTTGATACCCTCGGCCATGCAGGCGTTATAGAACTCAATGACGCCGAACATGTTGCCGTGGTCTGTGAGGGCGATCGTGTTCATGCCCAGTTCTTTCGCCCGCTTCGCCAGGTCGCTGGTCTTGCATGCGCCATCGAGCATGGAATAGGTCGAATGCACATGCAGATGGACGAAGCGTTGACTGGCTGTAGCTGCTGAAACAACTGTGCTTGCGGGAAGATCGGCCATGATCCTGACTTTACTCCAGTTTCTTTACGGTAGGCAACAGTTAGGACTCTGCGCGACAGGATTTACACAGTAAACGACAAAGCCCGGGGAGCTTCATTCCCCGGGCTGGATGAGCCTTTTTGGTCCAGTTGCTTGAGCTCAGGCCTTGACTGGCTGATTGGCGGCTTCCGGATCGGTAGGCGAGATGGCCGCCGCCTCCCTGGCCAGCAGTTCCATGGTCTCATGCCGCTTCTGGTACAGCCGGCGCAGCGGGCGCGGGGCATGGGTCGCCAGCGCGTAGTGCGTGATGCTCGGCAGCACCATCGTGGTGTCGGAGTAGACGACCACCGCGTCGGGAAGCTGGTTGGGATCGACCTTGCCCCAGCTGACCGCCTCGGCCGGCGTGGCACCCGACAGGCCGCCGGTATCCGGGCGGGCGTCGGTGACCTGCAGGAAGTAATCCTGCCCGGCCTCCTCGATGCCGAAGCTTTCCTGGAGCTGCGGCTCGGTCTGTAGCATGAAGTTCTTGGGGCTGCCGCCACCCATGAGCATCACGGCGCTCTTGCCGCCGCTGCGCTTGGCCGCCAGCACATAGCTGGAGGTCTCGTTCACATCGATGAACGGGTTGATCGGGATCTTGTGCCCGCGCATCAGCAGCTTGGCGACCATCATGCCGATGGTCGAGTCGCCCGGCGAGGAGGTATAGACCGGAACGTCCGCGCGATATGCGGCCGCCAGGATCGACACATCCTTCAGGCCGTTCTTTTCCTCAATCTCGGCGACGTACCGCCCAAGACGATGATGGAACTCGGCCATGCCCATCTCCTGCTTGAACTCATCGTTCATCAGGATCTGCTGGAGGATCTGGTCGGTGCCCATCAGACAGTCCTTGTAGTCCAGCAGGACGTCGTAGATGCGGACCACGCCCTTCTCGCGAAGGTCGGTGTCATCTACGAACGGGCTGCCGCGATGCAGTTGCTTGTTGAAGGCAAAGTGCAGGTCGTGGTACAGGTTCGCGCCGGTGGCGACGATCCAGTCAACAAACCCCGCCTTGATCAGCGGCACCACGCAGGAGACACCCAGGCCGGCCGGCGTCAGCGCGCCCGCGAGGCTCATGCCCACGGTGACGTTCTCCTCCAGCATGCGCTTGGTGACCAGCTCGCATGCCTCGCGCAGGCGGCCGCCGTTGTAGGCCATCATGGTCTTGTCGACCACATCGCTGAGCGACTCCCTGCCGGTGATATTCGGCGGCATGATGCGCTGCCCGGAGAAATAGAGGTGCCTGTTGGGACAGTTCTCCCTATCCATCTTATGACCGTGTTTGTGGTTCATTTGGGGTCTCCTTACTTGCTACCGGCCGAACCGGACAGCTGCGTGTAAGCGATAATCTTGTAAACCAGGCGTGCCGCCAGGAACTCGGTAACCTGCTCGCCGACTATCGGCGCAACTTCCACGACATCGGCGCCCACCACCTTGCGCTCAGTGCAGACGCGGCGCAGGAGCGTTGTCACCTGCCGCCAGTCAAGCCCGCCCGGCTCGGGCGTGCCGGTACCCGGGGCGTAGGCGGGATCAAACCCGTCGATGTCGATTGTGATGTATACCGGGTCGTGCAGCATCGCCACGACGCTGTCGATCCAGCCCATCTGAGGGTCATTGGCAATCGCGCGGGGCGTGATGAATTTCTTCACCTGCTCGGGGCAAGCGTCGTACTCTTCCTTTGAGAAGTTGCGGATGCCCACCTGGCAGATGTTGCCATCGGTCATCTCCAGCACCCGGCGCATCACGCAGGCATGGGAATGCGGGGTGTCATGGTAGGTGTCGCG
>JAKORQ010000132.1 GCA_029777755.1 Planctomycetota bacterium | reverse complement strand
TTCTTCGTTGCTTCGTGGTGAAGCATATTGCGGCCGGGGACCTCCGCGCTCCCGGGTTTCATCTACGCCAAATCCGTGCCCATCTGTGGCTAAGAAGCCAAAAACAAACCGGCCCGCCTTCTGGAGGCAGGCCGGTCATTTGCTTTTTCGCACTTAAAGCAATCACCAATCGCTTACGCGCGTCGGCGGCGCAGGGCGAGCATCGCACCTGTGGCCAGCAGGCCCAGGGAGGTTGGCTCGGGGACGATCTGGAAGTTGTCGAGGTAGACCGTCCGTGGCTCGGTTGGAGCGGAGCTGTTATCGCCGCGGAAGATAATGCGGTACTCCTCCCAACCGGCAGCTCCCTCCGGGGGATAGTGCGCGCTGAAGTCGTAAGAAATCGTGGTCGTCTTGTATGTGCCGTCGGGGCTGGAGCAATCGACGAAACCAACCGGGCCGCTGTTGAATGTGCTCGGATCGCCGGCCCGGCCACCCTGGACCAGGAAGCCGACGAACACGTTGGTGGCATTGGTGGTCACGTCGACCACGATCGTTGTTCGCCCTTCCGCGAGGTTCAGACCATTGCCGATCGAGCCGAACGCTCCGTGCCGAAACTGGAACAGGTCCCAGCCGTGATCGGAAGCCGGAAGGTCCACCTGAAGCGAGTAGCTGCCTTCCGTTACGCCGGCGGTGCTGCTGAAGGAGGTTGCCGGGGGGACGGCATTCGTGAAGCTCCAGCCCTCCAGGTCATTCTCCCAGGACGAATACAGCGCACCATGCGCGGAAGCGGTCAGCGCACATGCAGCCAATACTGCCGATAGTGTTCGCATATCCATGTCCTCCTGTGCAACAGTGATGTGACTCCACACACACAGTATCAACAGTTGCGTCTGCTCGCAATAGTAAAATACGGATACTTGCCGCTGAAATAAAACATCGCCGCTGGCAGGTGTTTTTCCGCCAGCGGCGACTGTTTTTGCGACAGGAGCCTGAGGTCACGCCTGGCTGGCCTTCAGGGCCTGGTCAAAGTCAGCGATGATGTCGTTCACATCCTCGATACCGACCGAGACGCGGACGAAATCGGGGGTGACGCCGGCCGCCTGTTGCTGCTCGGGGGTGAGCTGCTGGTGGGTGGTGCTGGCCGGGTGAATCACCAGCGTCTTGGCGTCGAGGATGTTGGCCAGGTGGCTGGCAAGCTTCACTGAGCTGATGAACTTCTTGCCGGCCTCCAGGCCGCCCTTGATACCAAAGCCGAGGATCGCGCCCGGGCCCAGGGGCATGTACTTCCTGGCGCGCTGGTAGTCGGGATGGCTCTCCAGGCCGGGGTAGGATACCCAGGTGACGGCCGGGTGTTTCGCGAGCCACTCGGCCACCTTCTGTGCATTTGAGACATGCGCCCGCGCCCGCAGCGGCAGCGTCTCCACTCCCTGGAGGATCTGCCAGGCGTTGAACGGCGATAGGCAGGCGCCGATGTCGCGCAACAGGCCGCAACGAACCTTGAGCACGAACGCCAGCCCCGGGGCAACGGCCTTCTCGTGATTGCCGAAGGCATCCCAGAAGTTCACGCCATGGTAGCTGGGGTCAGGCTCGGTGATCTCGGGGAACTTGCCGGCCGACTTCCAGTCAAAGTCACCCTTCTCGATGATGCAGCCGCCCATGCTGGTGCCATGGCCGCCGATGAGTTTCGTCAGCGAGTAGACCACGATATCGGCGCCGTGGTCGAAGGGGTTAAAGATCGGCGGCGGCGAGACGGTGTTATCCACCACCAGCGGGATATTGTGCTTGTGGGCGATATCGGCGATGGCGCGGAAATCATCCACGTTGCAGCGGGGATTGCCAATCGACTCGGTGTAAAGCAGGCGAGTGTTCTCATCGATCGCCTTCTCGAAGTTC
>JAKORQ010000131.1 GCA_029777755.1 Planctomycetota bacterium | reverse complement strand
GGCCGGATACCGGCCGCCGGAATGCCCTCCCTTACACTTTGGTGAAACCGATGACTGACGCCACCATGAATCACGGGCGCGCCGGAGGAGCTGCGAAGAGCGGCTCCGGCATCGAACTCTTCCGCGTCCGGCAGATACCGGACAGCGTGGAATCGAAGCCGGTCTCCATCGTCGCCGCCGAGCCGCCTTCCGTGAACCCGGCCGCTTCGAAGAGCTATTACTTCTGGCTCATGGCCCCGGCGATCCTGGTGCTGGCCTTCATCTCGATCTATCCGTTCTTCTGGATGATCTACATGAGCCTGCACGATGTGGACATCGGCAAGGTCGAATGGAACAATTTCGAGAACTTCACCAAGCTGGCGAGCGACTCCCGCTTCCTGAGCGGCTGGTGGCTCCTCATCAAATACAGCCTGATGTGCCTGGCGCTGGAAATCATCATCGGCGTGTTCCTCGCCGTCTCGCTCAACGGTTCGCGGCTGGAGAAGGTGCTCGTCACCACGCTGCTGATGCCCATGATGATGGCCCCGCTGGTGGCCGGCATGGTCTGGTACTTCCTCTATAACGGCACGTTCGGCTGGTATCACTGGATCCTCCAGAGCTTGGGGATTCTCGGGCCGAAGTCGATCCTCGCCAGCGCTGACACGGCCATGATCGGCATCGTGCTGGTGGATGTGTGGCAGTGGACGCCGCTCATCACCCTCATCACCCTGGCGGGCCTGAAGCGCGTGCCGCAGGATCAGCTCGAGGCCAACATGGTGGACGGGGCCTCCGCCATCCGCAACTTCTTCGCCATCACGCTGCCCAACCTCTACCCGGTGCTGCTGATCGCCATCATGCTGCGGTTCATGGACAATTTCCGCTTCATCGACTCCGCTCTCGTGCTCACCGGCGGCGGTCCGGGCAATGCCACGAAGATCCTGCCCATCTATCTCTTCGAGGTGTCGTTCAAATTCTTCAAGCTGGGGCGCGGTGCGGCGATTGCCTTCATCCTCCTCATCGTCACCATCATCCTCGGCATGATCCTGGTGCGCGTGTTCGAACGCGATCAGCCCAAGAAGGTGTAAGCCATGGCCTCCCGCGAAGTCATTCAATACGAAACGCCGGCCATCAAGGCGCTGAAGTGGTTCTCCGCAATCTTCATCGCCTTCTACGTGGTGTGGACGGTGCTGCCGATCTTCATCATGTTCGTCTCCTCCTTCAAGGACCTGCTGGAAGCCTTCAAGCTTCCGGCGGTGGGGGACTGGCTGGGCATCACGGTGTTCTTCGATTTCACGCCCACGACGAAGCACTATTATGAG
>JAKORQ010000130.1 GCA_029777755.1 Planctomycetota bacterium | reverse complement strand
GCCGGTAAAGCGCAGCAACGCCGTGGTGGGACCGCTGCTCAGCATCAGCGAAATATCCCGGAGCGGTTCACGTCCGGAGAGCCGGGTCCTTAAGCAGGAGGTGATCCCCGCGCCGGCCGAGATCAGCGTTGATCTGCATCTGCCCGAGCGCGCCGCGGTGGTGCACGTGTACGCCCTCCGGTCGGTCGAGGGGCTCCCGCTGGCGGTTGAGGACATGTACTTCCCGGCGGATCGCTTCGGCGACCTGGCCAAAGTCGACCTGAACAATCGCTCGGTCTATGCTACGCTGGAGGAGCTCTATGACGCCCATCCGGAGGAGGCGCAGGATCTGGTCTCAGCCGGTGCCGCCACGCGCGACGAAGCGCGCTTGCTGGGTATTAACCAGGGGACGCCGGTGATGCGCGTTCAACGCATCTCCACGGACCGCCGCGGCTTGCCGGTGGACTCGAGCCGGGTCGCATTCCATGCCCAGCGCTACCAGTTCGCGGCGCGGTCGCGCCGGGTCGCTGCTTGACCGCATCGCGGCGCGGCAGATCCCGCCCAAAGATCGGAGACAGCCGTATCGACAGACAACACTGAGGCTCCACATCCTTGCGGCTTTTTCGGCTCACATTCGGACACAGGAGATGATGCATGACACCGGAAAAAGGAAAAGAGGCGATCAGGGTCTACGGGTACCGATGGGTCGTGCTGGTGGTGTACATCCTCGTCAGCGTGATGATGCAGATCTTCTGGATCTGCTACGCGCCCGTCACGAAGGCAGCCGCAGCCGGGCTCGGCGTGACCGACGGCGCCATCGGGCTGCTGGCGATGATCTTCATGTATGTCTTCATCCCCCTCTCCATACCGGCCTCCTGGGCGATCGACACCTGGGGATTCAAGAGAGCGGTCAGCCTGGGCGCGGTGCTCATGGCGATCTTTGGCATGCTGCGCGGCCTGTTCGCTGCCGATTACAACTGGACGCTCATCGCGACCATCGGCTTGGCCGTCGCGCAGCCGCTGTTCCTAAACTCCGGTACCAAGATGGCCGCCAACTGGTTCAAGCTCGAGGAACGCGCCACCATCATCGGTGTGGGCGGCTTGTTCACCATCCTCGGCATCGCCCTGGGCCAGATCGTCACGCCCATCCTTGTGGAGTCATCCGGTCTCAGCGCGACCATGCTGATCTACGGCATCGCCGGCGTGGTGATGGCTGCCATCTTCATAATCCTGGGGCGGGATCATCCACCGACACCGGCCGGGCATGAGGAGAAGGCGCTGGTGCTGGACGGGCTCAAGCGCGTCCTGACGCTGCGCGACTTCTACCTGCTGGCCTTCCTGTTCTTTGTGATCTATGCGGTCTTCAACGGCATCGCCACCTGGGTGGAGGTGATGGTGCGCCCGCGCGGCCTGGATATCAGCGAGGCCGGCCTGATCGGCGGCCTGCTCATCCTGGGCGGGATGGTCGGCTTCATGGTCTTCTCCACCATCTCAGACAAGATCCGCAAGCGCAAGCCGCCGCTCATTGTGGCAGCCCTGCTCTCGATTCCCTTCCTGGTGCTGATGGCTTACATGACCGGCTTTACCGGTCTGGCGATCGTCAGCTTCCTGCTGGGCCTGTGCGTGATGGGCGGCATCCCGGTGATCTTCCAGTACCTCACGGAGATCTGCTACCCCGCGCCCGAGGGCACCTCGCAGGGCGTGCTCAATATTGCCGGCCAGGTCTCCGTGGTGGCAGTCGGCGCGATGGAGTGGTCCAACCGCGTGCACGGGTCATTCACCCCCTC